>BEHS01000111.1 GCA_002898895.1 bacterium HR16
AGCGTAGCGAAATCGCCCAGTCCGTTTGCTCTCACGTGCTCTATCACCGTGTCCATTAGCCGAAAGGTGTATTCGAGGTTATCGCCGACGCCGTGCGTGTGGGTCAACAGCACCGCTACTCCACTCTCCTGCGCGATACGGCTCACGTCTTCCTTTGCCAGCGCAAGGAACTCCTGCTCCCGCTGCCACGCACCACGCCAGGTGTACTCGTTCAGAATGGGCATTTCCACCACATCGCTGTACCAGCGAAATGGCGTATGGGGGATGTCGTTCACCCATTTTTGCGCGATAACGCCGCTACGGTGCGGCAAGTGCTCATAACCCGTACCGCTGATAAACGTACCGCTCTCATAGCCGATGCCCAGCTGTCGCAGAGCTTCAAACATGGGCCTGGACATGGCTCCGCAGGGCGCGCGGAAGACGGCTGGCTCCACGCCGAGCCTTTCGCGGAAAATGGCAAGCCCCTCCTCAATGCGCGCACGCAGGTTAGGCAAAGTATAGCGCGGCATCAGTTCCTCTCGCCGACGTTCAAACTCTTCGATGAAAGATGGCGATATATCTGTAGCGGGCCAGTTAGGCGGACCGAACTCAAAGCAATCTTCATGGGTAAGACCGTGCAGCTGCAGGTCATGCCCTCGGTCGCGTACTTCGCACAGGGCATTTACCCATTCCTCGCTCATCGGCTGTCCACCCGGCTTTGGCACCACGAACAGCGTCATCCGCGCCCCACGTGACTCCAGAAAACGACACGCACGACGCATGGCTTCCACCATATTCGCTCCGCCCGCGCCTGTGTCGTCCATTGTCCAGACATACCAGGTTGCCACCGTGCGCCTCCCGAAGTATTCTGCAAAAGAGTTCGCTTTTGAGCGGATAAGCTCCTGCGAAACCTTCGCATCGGTTGGGAGGGTTTGCGGTGAGCCTCGTTCGTTGAACCCTTCCACCTTTGCAACGTCTATGAACACGGATACCACGAACAAGGGGGTGACAGGATGAAAAAGCCGATAGCGATGTTGCTGATGCTCACAGGCTTTCTGGCGATGTGCTCTGTTCAGCCGGCGACGGCACAGGATACCAGCAAGGGTGCAAAACCGGGTGTACTGGCACAGCGTCGCTTGCATCGCTGGAACGTTTTAGCAAAGTGGCTCCAGCTCACCGACGCGCAAAAGGCGAAGATAAAGAGCATCGTGAGCAACGCTCGCGAGCAAGCACGGAAAATCCGCACCGACACCGCGCTCACGCCGGAGCAGAAGCGCAAGCAGTTACTGGAGCTGCGCAGGAACACCCGGCAGGAAATCGGCTCGGTGCTTACACCCGAACAGCGCGAGAAGATGCGCAAGCTGTGGGCATGGCGATGGCATCGCTGGCAGATGTGGCGGGCATACCGGGCAGGTAAAGCGGCTAAAGCGTTTCAGATGGGCCCGGAGCAGAAACGCAGGCTACGTGCCTTAGCAGAGATAGCGAAGCGACGCTGGTGGTGGTACCACTGGAGAAGATAGTTTAAAAAAACTCACCTCCCGCTGGGTGAAGACACGGGGCTTGCAATGCAAGCCCCGTGCGTACTCACGAGCCTACCTTCCCTGCTGCTGCAGCTCCTTTGCTACCTCGGGGTGATACTGCAGAAGCTGATTGATGGCAATCGCTTTTGCTTGCGGCGGCATGCGCGGGTCGTTCTGGATGCGCTGAATCTCCGCTTTGATGTCCTCAGCGGTCACTTTCTTGGGCGGTGGCTCCTTCGTGCGCTGATACTGGAAAGCGAATACCAGCACCGCGATAATGATCAGTACCACCGCAATAAGCACCTTCTTGTTATTCTCCATCCCGGATCTCTCCTCCTGCAGTAAGGGGCGGGGCTGGTATTGCCCCGCCCCTATTATCGGCTCGGTAACCACGCTACACTAGTATGGGTACCAGCCCTCGGAGCTCCACTGCGCGGGCAAGCCGACTGGCACGTAGATGTTCCTGTACCACAGGATCTGGCCGCGTCCCATCGCTTTGGCATGCCCGTCGAAGAACACCACGTTGGCGGTACCCGTGTGGCGATAACGCGGCATCATACCACATCCGGCCCAGGTGGCGTTGCC
This sequence comes from bacterium HR16, assembly GCA_002898895.1. Taxonomy (GTDB): domain Bacteria; phylum Armatimonadota; class HRBIN16; order HRBIN16; family HRBIN16; genus HRBIN16. Next base: position 2,085 of record BEHS01000111.1, read on the forward strand.
ATCGCCGTCGTTCACCAGATCGCAGTCACGCTGCAGGGCACGCTCTGCACCGTCTCTTTGTGGCGGGCGGCCAATCCAGTCCACCCAGTCCCACTCCCAGGTGCCGAAGTACACCCAGCCCCAGAAGGCGTCATTGACACCCTTCTCGGTGATCATCACCTTCTCAGCGGGGGTCTCCAGCGCGGAGATGGGAGTTACGCGGTGGCGCGCATCGGTGCCGCCAACGGGCCAGTTCCAGTAGTCGGCAAATACATCATAGTGACAGCCGTATTTACCGCTCTGGTTTCGGTCGGGGAAGGACGGACACGCATAAATGCCGTTTGTGCCCCAGCTGTACTCCACGCCCTGCGCATCACGGTAGCGGTCACCGTTCTTGACGTAGGGCCAGATCACGCTGTACCATGCCTGCTGTGGCACGCCGGTACTACCGCCGCCGTACTGCGACATGGGGAAGGTCTCGTCGTAGTCCTGTACGTACATCATGACGCCGAGACCAATCTGCTTCAGGTTGCTGAGGCAGGTTGCACCCCGTGCTTTCTCACGTGCCTGCGAGAAGACGGGGAACAGGATAGCCGCGAGGATGGCGATAATCGCTATCACCACCAGCAGCTCGATAAGCGTAAACGCTCTGCGGTTCATGCAATGCACCCTCCTTTAGAGTGATGATTGGTGTATATTGCGCCGTACAGATGGTAGACAGCGCGTTGTATAAGGCAACCGAGTGCCTTGATACCTCATTCAGTGTCCTTTCGGCAGCGTTCCTTAATCGTTTAAGAGTTACATTATGATTGTAACCCTCTTTCGGCTGTTTGTCAAGAGGGTGATAAGAGATTTTTCCCCATCTTTGCAAAATCTCGTATTGCAACGAGCAGAGAAGACACACAGGCAGGAATTTCTCTGGTCTGCGGGTATCTAGTTGTCGGGTATCTTCCCGGATGGCGAGCCCTCTGCCGAGCTGTTGGCGGTTGTGAGTGGACACGGGTGAACCTGACTGTGTATATCCGTGCTCATCTGTGTCTTTCGGGAAGACAGCACACGGATAGACACGGATGAGACGAATCAGCACGGATGATACAACCGTGTGAATCCGTTGCATTCGCGTTTATCCGTGTGCTATATCCGCTGTGCAGAGGGAGGATAGAGGCGGAAGTCTCGCTCTCCCCGGAGAAAGATGCCGACGTCGAGGCTTAATAAACCTGCTCACAAGGGAGGAAAACCATGAGGGTTGCATTAGGAATCTGCCCTGTGTTCGTGCTGCTCTGCGCAACCACCGCGCAATCGCAGCTGACATTAGCAACAGGTGGAAAAGCACGATTGCCTATTCTCGTGCAATATGGAGCCACTCCAACCGAACGCTACGCCGCCGAAGAGCTTGCCAGCCATCTGCAGCAAATCACCGGGGCGCGCTTCGAGCTGCGCGAAGTGCATCCGGGCGAAGTGCCCCAAAACGGTATCATCGTCGGCCCGGGGCACCTTGCCGAGGCGGTCTTCCCTGAGGTGAAGCTGAGCGAGTTTGAGGGCGAGCAACTAACCGTTCGCACTAAAGGCGGCTACCTGCTGCTGGCGGGTGGGCGACCACGCGGCACTCTGTATGCTGTCTATCGTTTCCTCAGCGCGCAGTGCGGTGTGCGCTGGTGGACGCCCTGGGCAACTCACATCCCGAAAAAGAGCACTCTTCGTCTGCCTGCGCTCGCCATCGAGGAGAAGCCCGCCTTTGAGTACCGTGAACCGTTCTGGTATCCCGCCTTTGATGGTGATTGGGCAGCACGCAACTACTACAACGGCAACTCGGCGCGCTTGACCGAGAAGCATGGGGGCAAAATTATCTACAAGGGGTTTGTGCACACCTTCTACCCGCTGGTTCCCCCGGAGCAGTATTTCGAGAAGCATCCCGAATGGTATAGCCTGATTGGGGGCAAGCGCACTTACCAGCACGCTCAGCTGTGTTGCACCAACCCCGAACTGCGCGAGTTTCTGGTGGAGCGGGTGCGCCAGTGGCTCAAAGAGTCTCCCGAAGCGAGTATCATCTCCATCTCGCAAAACGACTGGGCGGGTGCCTGCGAATGCGAGAACTGCAAGGCTATCGACGAACGTGAGGGAACCCATGCCGGGTCGGTGCTGGACATGGTAAACTACATCGCCGAGCGACTGGAGAAGGAGTTTCCGCATGTGGCGTTTGACACGCTGGCATACCAGTACACCCGCAAGCCGACGAAGACGCTCAAACCACGTCACAATGTGATTGTGCGGCTGTGTTCCATTGAGTGCAACTTCGCGCAGCCGCTGGAGCATCCCAGCAATCAGGCGTTTGCGGACGACATCCGGGGCTGGTCGAAGATGAGCAACCGGCTGTACGTGTGGGATTACACCACCAACTTCGCGCATTATGTGCAGCCTCACCCGAACTACTTCTCGCTGGGTCCGAACGTGCGCTTCTTCCACCAGCATGGGGTTCGCGGGTTGTTTGAGCAGGGAGCGTACCAATCGCATGGCGCGGAGTTTTCGGAGCTACGGGCGTGGGTACTGGCGCAGTTGCTCTGGAACCCCTATCAGGACGACCGCAAGCTGATAGACGAGTTCCTGAAGGGCTACTACGGCAAGGCAGCCCCGTATATCAAGAAGTACATGGAGCTGATGCACAACGCGGCGAAAGACTTCTATATGACCTGCTTCACCGGCACGAACGCGCCGTTCTTGAATTTTGAAGTATTGAGTGAGGCGGAGAAGCTCTGGCAACAGGCGGAGCGGGCGGTACAGAACAACCCCGACCTGCTGTGGCGCGTAAAGCATGGGCATCTGCCTGTACGCTATGCCTTCCTGACTAACTGGATGCGCCTGCGTCGGGAGTGCCTGCTGAAAGGGAAGCAGTGGCCGCTGCCTCTGTCGCGCAAGGCGGTAGCAGACGAATGGCTGGCGGTAGCGACCGGTGCCGGTCCAAAAGGCTGGTCGCCGATGACACATGTGAACGAAGGAGGTTTGACCCCGCAGAAGTTCGTGGAGCGGTTTGCGGTGGACGAACCCGACCCCGTCATCCCCGAAAGCGTGCGCAAGACCGGCGTTGTTCCACCACCAGCGGATATTCCGGGCGTCGATCCGCGCGACTGCGTGGATGCTCAGGAAACGGTGGCTCGCATCACCAACGAGGGTAACTGGGGCTTCTATGCAGGCGACCCGCTGGCATCGGACGGACTGGCAGTCAAAATGCCCGGCAACCACCATGAGTGGGCGTACCACATACCCGTCTCCTCTCTACCTGAACGCGCCCAGAAGGGCAAGTGGAAGGTGTACGTGGTGTTGCGTGTGGAGAAGAAGGCCGGGGTAGACCCGCAGAAAGACGCCTTCTGGGCAGGCGTGTGGGACACCAAGAATTGGAAATCCGCAGGCGAGATACGCGGCAAAATCGCCGACACGGACGAGAAGAGTTACCGCTCGTATCTCATCGGCACGGTAGAGATGCACCCGAACATGTATATCTGGGTGGCTCCGCCCGCTGCGGGCATCGAGGGTGGAGTGCATGTTCCACCGGAGAAGGCGAACGTGCAGGCGGTGTGGGTAGACCGGGTATATCTGGTGCCGGCGGAGTAACAGGTATGCCCATGAAGGGATGGCTCTGTGCGATGCTCACGCTACCTGTACTGATGACGGCACAGGAGGTATAATAGTGCCATGCGTATTGTGTCGCTTCTGCCCAGTGCAACAGAGATTATCTACGCGCTCGGGCTGGGGGAGTACTTGGTCGCCCGCAGTCATGAATGCGACTATCCGCCCGAAGCCCAGTCTGTACAAACTATCACGTACAGCCTTATCCCGCCCGATCTGCCCAGCCGTGATATCGACAGGGTAGTTTCCGAAACTTTGATGACACATGCCACACTGTACGGGTTGAACCTGGAGTTGCTTCAGGAGCTGGAGCCAGATTTGCTGATAACCCAGGCATTGTGTAATGTATGTGCGGTGTCGTTCGACACGGTACAGGAGGCGGTTGCACGGCTCAGCCCCCGAACGCGCGTGTTGAACTTGCAGCCGACGACGCTACAAGGGGTAATAGACACTTTTCAACAGGTCGCCGACGCCGCAGGGGTTGGGGAACGCGGGCGCACTCTCGTCGAACAGTTTCAGGAGCGTATCGAACGGGTGCGCCAACGCACGCGAGATCGTCTGCCTGTGCGCGTGACTTTTCTGGAGTGGCTTGATCCGCCGTTTGCCTGCGGGCACTGGACACCTGAACTGGTACAGCTCGCCGGCGGCATGGACGGACATGCCACAGCGGGGCAGCCCTCGCGCCGACTCGATTGGCATGAGGTGGTGGAGTGGCAACCTGAAGCGATTGTCATTGCCTGCTGCGGCTTCACGGTGGAGCGCACGCTTCAAGACCTGCCTGCACTGGAGCGCATGCCTCACTGGAGAGAGTTGCCAGCCGTGCGCAACGGCGCGGTCTTCATCACGGACGGCAACGCCTACTTCAGCCGACCTGGTCCGCGCCTCGCCGACTCGCTGGAGTGGCTGGCGGAACAACTAAATCTGGTGGCTTGGCTTCGTGAGCAACGCCACCGAGCGTACGGTGTTCTACCTGGACGACGTTGAGCTGACGAACCCGGAACCGGAGCGATCTCGTTAGGAGCCTCACCCTCCAGTCGCTAAGAGGCCACTGTCGCCGGGAAACCGGCATCGTCCAACCGCTGCAGGATAGCCTGCACGGTTACCTTGCCTTCATCAAAGTGCACATCTACCATTTTGGTGGCGATGTCCACCGCCACTCGCTGCACGCCGTCCAGCTTGCTCAAAGCATTGGTGATGGCGTTGGCACAGCTGTTGCACACGATATCTGGGGCGTTCAAACGGATGTACATCGTCTTCCTCCTCAAAAAAGAATACAGTGTATCGTACAGGTAGAGGTACCCCCTGTTAACCATAGCGCATACAGCATCAGCAGGCAGATTCCTGCCAGCAATGTCCACATGCTCCACGTCAATCGAGACATGGGAACGGATGGCAGGAGAAGCGACTGTAGCCGTTCTTCCAGCAAATTGCTGTTCGCCCCGAAGCCCAACGAAATCCCCTGCACACCTGCCTGCCGGTATAGCAACGTCTTCGCCAGCTCTGTACGCGGCACACCGGCTCGTGTTGCGCGCTCATCCGCCAGCAGTTCGGCTGCCTGGCTCCAGCGACGAAACGCCGCGCTCCATGCATTCCATCCCGTGCCGAGCACCAGCAACCCTGCCCCCAGCGCAAACCACCCGTCGCGAGCACGCAGGTGCTGATACTCATGTGCTACCACAGCGAGCAACTGCGCAGGGCTCAGAGCATGTACGCTTTCTCGCGAGAGAAAACACATACCGGCGTAGACGCCGTTGGCATCAGCGGGAATAGGAGCCTCACGAAAGCGACGGTGCATTTCCGCAGGAACAACCTGCTGAAGCGCCTGCTGCAGGGCGTCGGAGGGGGGGCGCGAAACATGTCGTAGATACCGGAACGTACGCAACACGCCTAGCGCGTGAACCGCCAACCGCCATGCGAACACAACAAGAACTGCTGTCACCGCCAGCAGCAGTATCCGCATCAGTAAGATGCCCACATTGCCCAGATTCTGTTGCAGCCAGCCGAAGTAGCAGACCGTGTGGCGCGTACAGGAAGGCATCGTGGCGGCGAAGACAGCAAAAAGGGCAATCGCCACCGGCTTGAGCACCACAACAGTCAGCGCGCCTTTCAGCTGTGCAAGGCTCAGATGGCGCCGCCACCGCCACAGCAACGCGCTGAGAGGCGCGGTCATCGCACCGGCAACGGCGAACGCCAGCACCGCCAGCATCCAGCGGGCGAGCAGATGCTCCCAATCCTGCACGTGGGCTAGCCCCCTTCCTCCAGTCGACGAATCTCCTCTGCCCAGCGTTGCAGCACCTCGGGCGAGACCTCTTCTGGAGCACGGTGGAAATAGGCAGCCAGTGCTTCGGGGAAGTGCTGGGCAAGATGCGCCAGCGCCTCGCCCACGATGCGCCGCTCCAGTTGCTCACGGCTGAGCACGGCGCGGTAGCGGTAGCTCCTGCGTTCGCCGCTGCGCTCTACCAGCCCCTTCCTGCACAACCGCTCCAGCGTGGTGGCGATGGTGGTCAGCGCAACCTTGTGTGTCCGCGACACGAGGTGGTGCACCTGCGAAACGGTGCAGACGCCGTGCTGCCACAGCGCCTTCATCACCGTGCGCTCTAGGTCGCCCAGCTCGGTGCGTAGTCCCGTTGGTTCCGGTTTGAAACGAAAACGTCTCATGGCTTCATTATACCGCAATTTGATAGGGAATAGAAAAAGGCCACAAATGGAAGCAGGCCGCCGACGTTTGTTCGAGCTAAAATAGCACGACAACAGGTTGCACTTCCGGGTCGTGCAGCAGGAGGAACATACGCGGGAGCGAAGAAGAGTAGAAGGAGACGATCATGGGCACAAGAAAGATAACCGCTCACACTGACGGCACCTCAAAGGATGGGAGAATGGGCATAGGTATTCTCATCCGCGAGGATAATAGTATGTATCGCGTCGCTCGTTGTGCAGGCTACGGGACGAGCACATTGGCTGAGGCTTTAGCGGTTTTAGAAGCTATCCGACAGTGCATGAGCCGCTTCCCTCCCCCCTGCGAGATAAGCATATACTGCGATAGCGAAGCAGTAGTTAAGCAGGTGCACGGAGAATCCGTGGCGCGAGAGCCCAGCTTGTCGGCAGTAATACGAAAGATACATCGCAAGATAGAAGAAGCAAAGGCGCGCCAGTACCAATTCCACATAGAGCACGTGAAGCGCAGAAAAAACAAGGCAGCTGACGGGCTTGCTTACCTTGCACTATCCTTCGTAAGTGACCCAATGTGGGAAGACTTAGGGAACGATGATTGATATCGGCAGAGGAGGCAACAGCGAATGCGCATAGATGACGCTCATCAGACTACACAGGACCTGTTACACTCTTCTTCTCTCCCCCGCTACGAGTGTTACCGAACGGTGGACCGCATTCGAGTGGACGGCGTACTGGATGAGGTAACGTGGAAGCATGCCCCTATCATGCGCCTGGTACTCTGGAAAGACGGCTCTACTCCCGAACGCGAAACGCGCGTGAAGATGGCGTGGGACAGCAAAAACCTGTACCTTGCCTACTGGGTGCAGGATGACAGCTTTCGCTGCAAAATGCGCAGGCGTGATGACCCGTTGTGGCTGGAAGAGGTGGTGGAGTTCTTTGCCGACGCGGGTGGCGACCTCACCGACTACTGCGAGTTCGAGTGGAACGCGCTGGGGGCGTGCGTGGACCTGCTTATCGTCTGGTTTCGCGAAGGTGTATGGCACATGTTCACCGAGTGGGACGCCAGGGGAATGAAGTGGGCGGTGAAAACGGGCAAAACGGTCATCGATGGCGCGGAAGTGCCCGGCTGGCAGTGCGAGGTGTCCATTCCTTTCACCGTCTTCCGCGATGCTCCCAGACTGCCGCCTGCCGATGGGGATACATGGCGCATTAATCACTACCGCATCGAGATGAGCGGACAGGAGACAGAGTACACTTGCTGGTCACCTGTGCTGGGGGAAAACGTATCCTATCATCGTCCGCACCGATTCGGCTATCTGGTGTTTAGAGACAAACCTGCACCCTCCCTTTCCCGCGAGTCAGGCTGACTCTCGGTTCACCGTTTGCCACGCGCCGGGGGCAAAACTAGTGCCGGACGGTGACCTCGTTGACTACCTCACGGATGCCCGGCTTCTGGCGGAAGATACGGCACAGGGTCTCTATCTCCTTCTCCGGGTCGGTATCGTAGCCGCGTAGCTTGCGCACTGTGCCGCGCAGGTACACCACTCCGTGCACCACGTGCAGGTCCAGCAAAGAGTAGTCAATAGGGCGCTTGGCAACCTCGTGCATGAGCTGCCGACGCAATTCGATGTCCTCGAGAGGCACCTCCGTCACCTCCTTTCCCTCAAGGGAGTTGGTGACACCAATGCCAGCGCTGTGAGCGGTATCAACGATAATTGCGCCTTCGTTTTATTCGACGTTTACAGGCAGAGAATAGTTTCACCTGCCCGACGGCATCGCGAAAGATAAAAAACCCAAAAATTTCTTGCCCAAGCTCTTGAATCCTCTGGCGTTACCCAGTATAATTAGGTTTGATAAATATTTCTCAATCTAGACACACAGCCAGAGGAATAAGCTACGTGAAGCCAACCGTTGCGGTAACACAAAATTCGATAGCATTACCTTCTATAGCAGGTGTTCCCCTGTCACGGCTCACTGCGCTCTGGCAGTTGAGTAAACCGCGCGTTACCCTGCTGGTCTGGCTGTCTGCGCTGGCGGCGATGTGGCTGCCGGGAACCAGCGTCTCCCTCGCGCTTTTATTCACGATAGCGCTGGGAGTGTGGCTGGTGGTCGCCTCGGCGAACGGGTGGAATCAAGTGCTGGAGTGGCGTTACGATGCGTGGATGAAACGCACAGCGCATCGTCCCATCCCGAGCGGGAGGCTATCGGTGGCTGAAGCGGCAGCAGTGAGCACTCTGTGGGGCGTCTCTGGGGTGCTGGTTTTGTGGCTCTTCGCCAACCCGTTAACTGCCATGCTGGGAGCGTTCGCTCTGCTGAGCTATGTGCTGGCATATACTCCTGCCAAGCGGTTCACCGCGTGGTGCACGGTCATCGGCGCGGTGCCGGGGGCGATACCTCCTGTGATGGGCTGGACGGCGGTACAGGGCCATCTGGGCGCAGAGGCACTCTTCCTGTTTCTCATGCAGTTCCTCTGGCAGTTCCCGCACTTCTGGGCAATTGCCTGGAAGTACCAGCGCGAGTATCGCGACGCGGGTTTTCACATACTCCCCTTCGACGACCGAGAAGGCATCTTACTGGGCAGGCTTATGCTGGGCTTCTCGGTAGCGACTGTCGGGCTAAGTCTGGTTCCTGCTCTGATAGGCTGGCGGTCTGCGCTATACGCTATGGGCGCGCTGGTGCTGGGGACATGGAGCCTCCGCGCGACACTTGCCTTCGCCAGACAACCGGAGCCGAAAACCGCACTGAGGGTGATACTGACTTCGGTGGGGTATCTGCCGCTCTGGTTCCTGTGGATGATTCTGACACCGTAATGAGGGATGAACGACCATGAACGCGATGAAATGGACAATTCGTGTGGCGAGCTGGGGAGTGTTGATGGCGGCGATGCTGCTTCTGGTCATCGGCTACGTCCATTCCCGGTGTGTCAAGCCATCGGTTCCCACACAAACAACGCTACCTGTGCTGGGTAACGTGCCCGCCTTTGCATTAACAGAGCATACCGGTCAGCCCATCACACTGAACAACCTTCTCGGCAAGATATGGGTAACTAACTTCTTCTTCACCACCTGCCGGAGTATTTGCCCCATCATGCAGGACAACATGAAAGAGGTGCAGAAAGCCTTCGCCGGCAACCCGCAGGTGCAAATCGTCTCTTTCACGGTAGACCCCGAACGCGATACCGTAACGGTGCTCCGCGACTACGCCAGCCGGAAAGGGGCAATACCCGGCAAATGGTTGTTTGTCACGGGCGAGAAGAAAGCCATCTACCGCCTCGCCAGACAGGGGTTCAAACTGGCAGCAGATGATGTACCTGAAGAGCTGCAGGGAACCCGACACGACTTCATCCACAGCGAGAAGTTCGTGCTGGTAGATGCGCAGGGACGCATCCGCGGCTACTACAGCGGGCTGGACATGGAGCAAGTGCATCGACTGATAGAAGATGCGCAGAAACTGCTTCGCGAAGAGGGTGTGCAGTGATCGAGTGGCTCCCTTCTTTCAATGCACTCATGAATTTGACGAGCTTTATCCTGTTGCTAACTGGCAGGGTCTACATCGGACGCGGTATGGTTGCTCACCACCGCACGAGCATGATAAGCGCACTGCTGGCTTCTGTGCTCTTTCTGGTGGGCTACCTGACCTATCACGCCTTTGCGGGAACAACCCGCTTCGCTGCACCGCCTGCCCTGCGAGCTTTTTACCTGACCATCTTGTTCGCCCATACAGTGCTTGCCGTGGTCATTGTGCCTCTGGTGCTGATGACTCTGTGGCGAGCGTTACACGCACAGTTCGAGAGGCATCGAGCCATCGCGCGCTGGACTTTGCCGCTGTGGATGACTGTCTCGGCAACGGGAGTGCTGATTTACTTTTTGCTGTATGTGCTCTTTCCGCAGTACGCGCACAGGAACTGAATAATTAGCTTGTGAAAACAGGTGCAATTTTTCTCGAAAAACACAGTTTTCTCTTGAAAAACAGGATATGACGGTGTATAATTAGCAACGAAAATCAAACGGTGGACGAGATATAACTATCTGCTTA
>BEHS01000112.1 GCA_002898895.1 bacterium HR16
CCTCACAGGAGTACTGGCGAGCGGTTCGTCTGGCGGAGGAGCTGGGTTTGCGACTGGATGAGCGGCTTTAGGGAACAAGAGGCAAAACCTCGCGCAGCCGCGCCGCCAGCTGTTGCGCTACCTCCTGTGGAGAACCGCTCAGCATGATGCGCTTACGTTCGCGGGAGGGCGCCTGTTCCAGCCCAACCACCTGAGTAGGCGACCCCGCCAAGCCGATAAACTCCGGGTCCACGTCCATATCGGAGGCAGACCAGACGGTCACCCGCTCAGGGGCAAACGCCCACGGCTTGAGACGGTAGTCCCAGAAGCGTGGCTCGTTGCAACCCGTCTTCACCGAGATGACCGCAGGCAGAGGCACTTCCAGGATTTCGTAGCCGCCCTGGCGCTCTCGTCTACCGCGCACCGTCCTCCGCGACATATCCATCTCTATATCGTTCACCAAGGTAATCTGCTGATAGCCCAGCCACTCCGCCAGCCCCGGTGGAACCTGTCCGGTAGCGCCATCAGAGGACTCCTCACCACAGAGCACAAGGTCTACAGGCTCCAGCCTGCGGACGGCTTGTGCCAGCGTATAGGTGGTTGCCAGTGTGTCCGCTCCGCCAAAGAGACGGTCACTGAGCAGGTACACATGGTCCGCGCCCATGGCGAGGCAAATTCGCAGATACGGCTCGAAGAAAGGCGGTCCCATCGAGAGGATGGACACCTTTCCGCCAAATCGGTCTTTGATTTGCAGGGCAAACTCCACTGCGTTCAGGTCCGGCGGGTTGATTTCACTGCGCGCTCCGGCGCGATCCAGCCTGCGCGACTGCGGGTCCACCCGTACCTCTTCGGGCTTAGGCACAACCTTTACACACACCACCAGATGTGGCTCGTTTGTTGCGTATGTCATCAGTTACCCCTCCCGGCATTCGCTCCTAACCGCTTGTCACAGCCACCCGGCTGTTGCGCAACGCTTCAATCAGCGCAGGCACAATCTGAAGGGCATCGCCTACCACGCCGTAGTCGGCGGTCTCAAAGATGGGGGCTTCAGGGTCGGTGTTGATAGCGATGACGGTATCCGCGTGTTGAATGCCCACTGTAAACTGAAACGCCCCACTGGCACCGCACACGATGGCCACTTTGGGGCGACATACCACGCCGGTCTGCCCCACCTGACGCTCGCGCTCGATCTGCCCGCTATCTACGGGCGGGCGTGTTGCGCCTACCTCGCCACCCAGCAGTTCCGCCAGCTGCCGTAGCAGGTCAAACCGTCCCTGTATACCCCGCCCGCCGACAACCACTACCGGCGACTGGGTGATGTCCGCTCCTCTGCCAACCACCTGCTCGACAACGCGGGTGCGCACCTGTGCCTCGTCAAGAGTTACGGAGATTATCTCTACAGCCCTGCTGACCCGTTCGGTGCGTGGCGGTTTGAGGGGGAATACCCCGGGTCGTACGGTGGCCATCTGCGGGCGATGCTGAGGCGTCTTAATCAGCGCCAGCACTCCGCCGCCAAAGCCGGTGACCTCGCCGACCAGTATACCACCCTCTCGCATCCGCAGGTCCGTGCAGTCGGCGGTCAAACCGGTGCGCAATTTCACCGCCAGTCGTCCTGCGAGGTCACGTCCATTGGGGGTAGCTCCGCACAAAAAGATGCTCGGTTTTCGGTTCATAATGACTTGAAAAGCGGCTGAGGTATAGGCTTCCACCGTGAAGGTTTTCAGGAGAGGGTGTTCGGCTACCCATATCTCGTCGGCTCCGACCTCGAAAGCCTGCCCCATCAGTGGGAGCATCCTGTAGTAGCCAAGCAACAGCCCTGCCAGCTTCCAGCCCACCTCGTCTGCCAGCTCTCGCCCCTTCGACAGCAGCTCCAGCGAGACCCGCTGCAAAGTGTCTCCTTCCCGTTCCAGGAACACACAGATAACATCCTGTGCTTCCGAAGCACCGTAGAGCGATGTGGCCATACGCTTTCTCCTCCGGACGGCTGTGTTGAATGCCTGTTATTCTATCGCCATCGCTGCCAGCTCCGCCACGTCCATCACGCGCAGGTTTGGCGCACCGACCGCCTTCACACTCTCCTCGAAGCAGGCGATACAGAAAGGACAGGCTGTCACGAGCACCTGCACGCCGGTTGCCAGCGCATCCTGTACACGCAGGTTGGCGAACCGTTCGCCCGCCGAGGTCTCCATCCACATCCGCCCACCGCCGCCGCCACAACACAGCGCATCCTGCCGTGAGCGCGCCATCTCCACCCGTTCCAGACCGGGTATCGCATCCAGTATACGACGCGGGGCTTCATACTCGTCATTGCGCCTGCCCAGGAAGCAGGGGTCATGGAAAGTAACCCGCAGGGGTACCTCCCGCGAGAAGCGCAGGCGCCCCTCGCTGAGGCAACGGTCAAGAAACTGGGTGTAGTGCTCGGCTTCGAAGTCCGCCTGGTAACGCGGCGCGTAGTTGCGGAAGGTGTCGAAACAGTGCGGCGAGGTAGCCACAAGTCGGCGCACCCCATTCTGGGCGAAGACCTGAGCGGCGTTTTGCACTATCTCCTCAAAGTAGGGGGTGTAGCCCAGGCTCTTTGCCGCATCGCCACAGCAAGGCTCCTCGTCGCCCAGAGTACCAAAACGCACCCCGGCCGCCTGAAACAGCTTGACCAGAGCGCGTGCCACCTTCTGAGCCCTGCGGTCATACGCCGCCGTGCAACCTACATAATACAGAACCTCGTGCTCGCTGGGGTCAAAGCGTGGCACCTCCAGCCCTTTCGCCCACCGGCTGCGGTGAGAAGGCGGCTGCGACCAGGGGTTGTTGTTCCAGTAGATAGACCACAGTACGGAAGGCAGTCCTTTCGGGACACGACGCTCCTCCCATGCCATTCCGCGCAGGCTCTGAAACACCTCAGCAACCGGAACGCCGCGCGGGCAAAGCGACTCGCATTGCGCACACGCCGTACACAGCCAGATGTCCTCATGGTCATCCGGCACACCCAGCTGCGCGCGGCGCAGAAGCGAACGCACGGAAAGCGGTTTCCCCTCCCGAACCTGTCCCCAGGGACACAACGCCGTGCACACTCCACACTGGTAGCACAGCGCAACGGCTCCGCGCGTGCGCTCGAACAGGGTATCCCACCGGGCGTCGTCCACGGTGAGATGCTCAACTTGCGTCATCGCTATTCACCTCCCGAGTGGACAGGTTGCGATATCGCCGCCTCGCCGCTGCGCACCTTCTGGGCATAACGCTGAACCACCTCGTCCATCTCTTTCAGCTTCTCGGCGAACTCCTTGCCCTCGGCGGCGGAAATCCACTGTAACTGCAGGCGCTCCGGCTCCAAGCCTGAGCGCGTGAGTCGGCGATGCCAGAACTGGAACCGCTTGAGAGTTTGCCGGTTCGCGTAGTTATAGTGGCAGTCGGAACCCGTCTCGGTGAGACGGCATCCGGTAACCAGCACCGCCCCCGCGCCTTTCTCAAAGGCGTGTTCGATGAAGTCCCTCTCGAACCGCCCCGAACACATGGTGCGAATAATGCGGGACGAGGGTGGATACTGGCGTTTCTCGATGCCCGCCAGGTCGGCGCCGGCGTAAGAGCACCAGTTGCAGGTGAAAACAATGCACTTTTCTTCGGGATTCTGTGCCAGCGCTGCATCGATCTGAGCCAGTATCTGCTCCTTGGTGAAGAAGGGCATCGTGATGGCATCGTTCGTACACTCGGCAGCACAGGTACCACAGCCCATACAGGCGGCTTCGAGAATGCGCACCTTGCCCTCCCGCACGGGACCGGTCGGCTCGATGGCGTTGAAGGGGCAAACCTTCACACAGCCCATACAGCCGATGCACTTGTCGGGGTCTACCTGCGCTGTCAGAGGCTCCTTTTCGATAACGCCCTGCGCCAGTAGCGCGCCCGCCTTGGCTGCTGCCGCCATGCCCTGCGCCACTGCTTCCCGCACGTCCTTGGCGCCTTGCGCGGTCCCCGCCAGGAAAACGCCCTGCACGGCGGTCTCCACGGGACCCAATTTCGGGTGGAGCTCCATCAGGAAGCCGTCCGCACTGCGCGACAGCCGCAGCTGCTCCGCGATGTGGTCCTGGGTTGGCTGTAGACCAACAACCAGCACCACCAGGTCGGTCGGAATATGTACCTGCGCGTTGAGCAGTGTGTCGGTGAAGCTGACCACCCCGTCTTGAAGCGTAATCGCCTCGCGAGGGGGAAGATTACTATCGTAGCGGAAGAACTGTACACCCGCACGCATCGCCTGCTCATACAGCTCCTCCGCCTGACGGCTATAGGTGCGGATGTCTTTGGAGACAACCCTTACTTTCTTGCCCATCTGACGCAGGCGCAGTGCCTGTCCCACCATGGAGCTGCAACAGTAGCGCGAGCAACCGATATCTCCTTCTCGCGACCCCACACAGGAAATCATGGTAATGCGCTCGGAGTTGATGGCGTTTTTCTGGAGAAGTTCCTCCAGCTGCAGGTTGGTGATGACTCGCGGGTTGCTTCCGTAATCGAACTCAACCGGCGAGTACGGGACCGCCCCTGTTGCCATGACCACTGCACCCACCTGAAGCTCCTGTCCATCGGAGAGGCGGGCGACGAAGTTGCCCACTACACCGCCGATTGTCTCCACGGTGGTGGACAGATGCACATGCACCCCACTGCGCGCCAGCTCCTTCTTGCGGGCTTCTATCACCTCCGCCGCCTTCATTCCTGAGGGCGACAGCTCGTCCAGCTGTCTCAGCAAACCGCCCAGGTAGGGGCTCTTCTCCACCAGATGAGTCTCGAATCCCTGGCGGGCAAGCGACGCCGCCGCGGTCATTCCGGCGACGCCCCCTCCGACCACCAGCACCTTCTGAACAATGGGCAGGTGCGAGGGGTCTGCGGGCAGCAGGCGTCGCGCCTTCTCCACCGCCATCCACACCATGTCCATCGCCTTGATAGTCGCCGCTTCCTTGTAATCCTTGTGTACCCACGAGTCCATATTGCGGATGTTCGCCATCTCCAGCAGGTATTGGTTTAGCCCTGCTCTCTGCAACACCCCACGAAAGATAACCTCGTGTGTGCGCGGCGAACAGGCGGCTACCACCACGCGGTTGATGCGCTCGCGGCGAATCGTCTCTTCAATCTCCGCCTGGGTGTTACCGGCGCACGAGAACATCTGGTGTCCGGCGTACACCACATCCGGCAGGGTTTTCGCGAACTCGACCACCCGCTCCACGTCCACCACGCCGGCGATATTGGTTCCGCAGTGGCAGACGAACACCCCTACCCTCGGAGGGAACAGGTCCGGTGCTGCAGCGGAAGCGGTCTCTTCAGCGTGGGCTGGCTGTGTCCAGTAGCGACGGGTGAGGTGGGTCAGTGCCATCGCGGCGGCGGCTCCCGCTTCGGTAACGCTGTCCGGTATGTCTTTGGGCGCACCGGCACATCCCGCTACGTACACTCCGGGGCGGCTTGTCAACACCGCTCCTCCCTGCGCCTCTGCCACCTTGATGAAACCGTCCTCATCGCATTCCACGCCCAGCCGTTTCGCCAGTTCCGATAAACCGGCCGGCGGCGAAACCGCCGTTGCCAGCACCACCATATCGTAAGGTTCGGTGACGCGGGCAGCCTCGTCGGTGCGCTCGTAGGTTACCAGCAATCGCCCATCATCGGCAGGCTCGATGCGGGCAGGGCGCCCCCGCACGAATCGCGCCCCGGCATCCCGGGTGCGTGCCCAGAAGTCATCGAACCCCTTGCCGTAGGCGCGGATGTCCATATACAGCACGGTAACACCGGGCACCCCATGGTCCATAGCCTGATAGGCGTGCTTGATGGAGTACATGCAGCAAAAGCGCGAGCAGTACCGGAAGAATCGCCTGTCACGAGAGCCCACGCAGAGCACAAACAGCACGTCGTGCGGATGTTTTCCGTCCGAAGGGCGAACAATCTCGCCGCCCGTCGGCCCGGCAGAGGTAAGCAAGCGTTCGAACTCTGTCGATGTCAAGATATCGGGGTGTGTGCCATAGCCGTACTCACGCAGCAGCCTGGGGTCTATCAGGTCGTAGCCGGTCGCGATAATAACTGCGCCCACCTCACGCACCAGACGACGCTCGCGCGGCATGAGCAGGTCAATCGCTTTGGGACCACACGCCTCCACACAACGATTACAGGGGATATAGTTCGGCGGGTCGTTCAGGCAGTGCTCGATATCGATGACGTAAGCGCCCGGCACCGATTGGGGAATGGGGGTGTGAATGGCTTTGCGAGCAGCCATCCCCGCGTCGAACTCGTTGGGAAGCACCACCGGACAAACGTTCACACATTCCCCACAACGGGTACACCCATCGGTCACGTAGCGCGCTCGCTGTAGAATCGTGGCACGGAAGTTGCCCGCTTCACCCTCCAGTTGCTCCACTTCCGACAGAGCCAGTATCTCGATATTCGGGTGAAGTCCCACCTCCGACATCTTGGGCGCCTCGATGCAGATGGAGCAGTCCAGAGTGGGGAAGTTCTTATCGAGAATCGCCATTTTGCCGCCGATGGTGGCTTCACGCTCCACCAGCACCACTCTGGCACCGGCGTTTGCCAGGTCCAGCGCCGCCTGAATGCCGGCAATGCCTCCACCGATTATCATCACCGTGTCGCTCATAGCACTCGCTCCCCTGCCAAAGCGTATTCATAGCCCCGTGCAAAAGCGTTCAGGTTCAGCGGAACAATGCGCGCCGGGAGGGTGTTTTCAATGGCTTTCTCCACGCTCTCGCGGCGCAGCCAACCGGTTGCTGCGGTGAAGTAGCCCAGAGTGACGATGTTTGCCACGATTCGCCGACCGAGCTCCTCCGCCAAACGTGTGGCAGGCACGCGAAGCGCCCGGTCGCTCTCCAGAGGGGTAACCAGGTCCTCCTCGATAATGAGCAGAGCGTCGGGGCGTGCGGTGGGACGGAATCGGGTATACGCCTCTTGCGAAAGGGCGATGAGCACATCAGGCTCCAGCACGAAGGGGTAATCGATAGGCTCATCGGAAATCACCACGTTCGAGCTGGACGCACCGCCCCGCGCCTCCGGTCCGTAGGACTGCGTCATTACCGCCTCCATCCCCTCATACAGCGCAAAGGCTTTCCCCAGAATGTAGCCTGCCAGCACCACACCCTGTCCTCCAAACCCGGCGATACGTATCTCTCGACGCATCTTTGCTCACCCCCGATGTTCTGATGGCTTATCTTCCAGACGGACAGGGCGATAGACCGGACGCTCCTCGTCCACAAACCGCCCCACAACTATCGGACGCTCCTCGCGAAGGTCTACTTGCAAAGCCTCCCACGGCGTTTCATCGGGAACCCGCCCCGCCAGCACACAGCGACGGCGGTAGAGCCACATCTCCTCGACGCCTTCGTCGATGTTGTTGGACTTCCCAAACCCCACCGGGCACGGCGCAAGCACCTCGATAAAGGTGAAGCCCGGCTTGTGGAAGGTGTAGAGGATGTCCTCCTTCACCTGACGAGCGTGAATAGTCGTCCACCGGGAGACGAACACCGCTCCTGCAGCCGCCAGCAGATAGGGGAAGTTAAAAGGATTTTCCGGGTTGCCGTAGGGCGTGGTGGTGGTTTTGGCTCCCAGTGGCGTGGTGGGACCAACCTGCCCGCCGGTCATGCCGTAGTTGAAGTTGTTGATGCAGATGACCTTGATGTCCACGTTGCGACGGGCGGCATGAATCAGGTGGTTGCCTCCTATAGCCGCCAAGTCCCCATCGCCGCTGAACACGGTAACCATTAGCTCCGGTTTAACCAGCTTCAGACCGGTAGCAAAGGGGATGGGACGCCCGTGTGTGGTGTGATAGGAATCGAGATTCATGTAGCCCGGTGTTCGCGCAGCACATCCAATACCCGACACGATGACATGTTGCTCCACAGGGATACCGGACTCAAGAATCGCCTGCGCGTAACAACGCATCACGATGCCGATGCCACACCCCGGGCACCAGATATGAGGCATCCGGTCGGTACGAATCAGGTCATCCAGCGGATGCTTTTCGGCGACCAATGCGTGCGCCACGAGTTGCCACCTCCTCAATCGCCTCGAGGATAGGCGCGGGCGGAATCATCGCGCCACCGGCGTGGTTCACACCGATTACCGGCTGAGCAACGTAACGTTCCACCTCACAAATCATCTGTCCAAGGTTCATCTCCGCCACGATGAACGCTTCCGCCTGACGAGCCAGCTCCCGAAGTGGTTTCTCCGGGAAAGGCCAGAGCGAAATCAGGCGCAGTAATCCTGCAGGGATGCCAGCAGCGCGCGCTTGCCCTATCGCCCGGCGCGCCGAACGGGCTGTGCATCCGTAGGAAATAACCACAATCTTTGCGTCCTCCAGACCATATCCCTCGTAGCGTATCATAGCGTCAGCGTTACGGCGTACCTTCTCCACCAGCCGGGTTACCAGACGATGGTGCGTCTCCGCCGACATATCCGGGTAACCTCGCTCGTCGTGGGTCAATCCGGTGAAATGCACTCGATAGCCCTCCCCGGCATGGGCAAGTGGAGGCACCAGGTCGTCGTCCTCTGCGAGGAATGGGCGAAAGCCGTTCTCGGGAGGCACTGTCGGACGTTTGCGTTCCCAGCGCGGGATTTGCTCTTCAGGCGGAATCACCACCCGCTCCACCATGTGCCCGACCACCTCATCCGACATCACCATGACCGGAATGCGAAATCGGTCCGCTACGTTGAAGGCGAGCACCGTCAGGTCAAACATCTCCTGGGGCGACCAGGGAGCGTAGGCAGCGATTGCGTAGTCACCGTGGGAACCCCAGCGTGCCTGCATCACATCTGCTTGCCCCGGCAGTGTCGGAAGACCGGTGGAGGGAGAACCTCGTTGTACATCCACGATAACAATGGGAATCTCCATCATCACCGCCAGCCCGATGTTTTCCATCATCAGGCTGAAGCCGGGACCAGAGGTGGCGGACATCGCCCGCGTACCAGCGGCAGATGCGCCGATAATGGCGAGGATGCTGGCGATTTCGTCCTCCATCTGGATAAAAACGCCGCCCACTTCCGGCAGCCGCTGAGCCATCCTCTCGGCAATCTCGGTAGAGGGCGTGATGGGGTATCCCGCGAAGAAGCGACACCCTGCCGCAATAGCCCCCTCCGTACAGGCGTGGTCCCCATGCATGAAATGCTCACCGGTGAGAATAGCGCGACCTTTCATAGAGAGTCCACCTCCACCGAGAAGATGGCAAATTCGGGGCACATTAACATGCAGAACTGGCAGTTCACACAAGATTCTTCTTTACCCGGCGTGACCTCCGGGTAGTGGTAACCTTTGCTGTTGCGTGCGGTGGAAACCTGAAGCACCTGTTGAGGGCAGAAATCAACGCACATCCTGCAGCCTTTGCAGCGCTCAGGAATCAGATACACCTGGCCGCGGGGAACGCGCATCCGGTGCAAATCCACGGGTTGCCGTGCGTAAACCTTCATACGCCCCTCCATTGGAGCATGTAGCCCACCTGCGGGCAGTATTTTGTTGCGACTTCGCAAACCTGTTTATCTATTTACTTTTGGTGATTTTATACTCTACCTCACGGAAGACCAGTCACTTATTATGTCTATTAGGTTTATTCAGTTGAATTTATATAGCGATTATACCTAACTATTTTCTGGTATTATTATACCACACTTCGAATCTGTGTCAATATGTAGAACGTCGAATTTCGAAATTTTTGTTAGAACGTAGCCCCTTGGGGAGGGCGAGGCGCCTGCCGAGCCGACCCCATCTAGTCGCGACAGAGCGCAACCATCCAATCCAATTGCGGGGAGGGCGAGGCGCCTGCCGAGCCGACTTCGCCAGATTGAGGAATCTTTACGGCTGAAGCCGTGCCTCTTCAGACGAAGCCAGCCTTCGCTGGCTTGAATGAGCCCTGCGAGATTCTTCGCTTGCGCCCAGAATGACAGGGGTTGCGTGCTTCCTTTTTGCACGGCACTGCAGGGTATTTGAGGATGGCCAGCAAAATCAATATCCACAAAGAACGTTTTTGTACCGGGGGAGGCGATGGAGCCAACTGTACATGTTACCGCAATAGACTATATTATTATCGCAGCGTATCTGGTGCTCGCTATAGTCATCGGTGTGCTGCTGGGCAAACGAGCGTCCAAAAGCATGGCGGAGTATTTCGCGGCAGGGCGCACCCTTCCCTGGTGGCTGGCAGGCACAAGCATGGTTGCCACCACCTTCGCCGCCGACACACCGCTGGCGGTCTCCGGGCTGGTGCGCTCACAGGGCATCGCGGGCAACTGGTTCTGGTGGAACGGCGTGTTCGCCAACATGCTGGGCACGTTCCTGTTCGCTCCTCTGTGGCGACGCAGTGGAGTGCTCACCGACCTGGAGTTTATCCAGCTGCGCTATGACGGCAAAGCGGCGCACTTTCTGCGCGGTTTTCGCGTGCTGTACTCCTCTCTGGTGCATAACTCCATCGTGATGGGCTGGGTGATACTGGCGGCGGCGAAAATCGTGCGCAACACCTTCGGATGGAACGAATCGATAACCCTCGGCGTACTGGTCGTCATCACGTTCATCTATACCCTGAGTGCAGGGCTCTGGGGAGTGGTGCTTACCGACTTTTTGCAGTTTATCTTGGCGATGACGGGGGCGATATGGCTCGGCATCGCAGCACTGAACGCAGCCGGAGGTAGTGTCTCGCTGGTACAGCAGATCGGGGAACGCGGTTTAATGGAGCGTCTTGCACTCATCCCGTCGCCGCAGACACGCGACCTGTGGCTGGCGTTTCTCGCATACATGCTGCTGCAGTGGTGGTCAGTAGGGCGTCCCGACGGAGAGGGTTACATCGCGCAACGCATCCTCGCCTCTCGCGACGAGCGGCACGCCACATTGGCGTTCCTCTGGTTCGCCTTCGCGCACTATGTGTTGCGTCCGTGGTGGTGGATTCTGGTTGGGCTGGCATCGTTGCTTCTTCTGCCCGGCGCAATACCCAAGGAGCTGGGCGGTGACGAGGGAGCGTATCCGATACTGATGGGCAGGCTGCTGCCCGCAGGCATTTTGGGAGTGATGATCGCTTCGCTGCTGGCGGCGTTTATGAGCACGATGGACACGCAGATGAACTGGGCGGCAAGCTACCTGACCAACGATTTTTATCGCGCCTACATCCGCAAGAACGCCCCCGACGGGCACTACGTGCTGATGGGACGGGTTGCCACCACTGTTATCCTCCTGCTGGGAGTGGCAGCATCACTGGTTACGGAAGAGATTAGCAAGGCATGGATGTTGTTAGCGGGGTTGAACGCGGGCATCGGCACGGTGTCGGTGTTGCGCTGGCTGTGGTGGCGGGTCAGCGCGTGGAGCGAACTGGGCGCGATGGTGACCGCACTTGTTGCCAACGTGGTGATGCATGTGCTGGGCTGGATGAAGGTAGAACCCTTCACGTGGTTGATTGAGAAGCAAGGCTTTCCCCTGCGTTTGCTGATTATCGTCAGCCTGACACAGGTGGCGTGGGTTGCGGCAACGTTGCTGACGCGCCCCGAACCGCGCGAAAAGCTGGTGGAGTTCTACCGGCGAGTGCGTCCACCCGGCTGGTGGGGAAGTATCGCGCAGGAAGCGGGAGTGCCCCCCTCGCGCATCGGCTGGCAATGGTTGTTCGGCTGGCTTGGCGGAGTGTTTCTCATCTACGGCGGACTGTTCGCGCTGGGTGGACTGTTGCTATGGCAGAAAGCGTGGCTGATTGGCGGAGGAATTGCCTGCCTGCTGGGCATCGTGGGCGTGCGGCTGGGGTTACAGGCGGTGGCACGGCAGTATGCAGAGGCATCGGAAGCAAGGTAGAGCTTCCAGGTGGTATGATATTAGTCTGTCAAGCGTGACTGTTTAGATGATGGCAAAGTAGTTTCGTACCCCTGTCATGCTGAGCGTCAGCGAAGCATCTCGATGTGACGATAAAACGAGATTCTTCGCTTCGCTCAGAATGACAGCAAGGCGAGGCCGCCTCGCCACAATCGTGGAGGATCACACTTGACAGAGTGTTAGTACTCTACCACACATGATCATTTGGATGCAGAGGATGCGGCTGTACGTCTTCACCATGCTGAACCCCACGATTGAAATCATGGGCTATGAGGGGAGCAAAATCCGCCTGCGCGGATTAGAAAACCTGTGAAGACAGGTTTGTCCTCACCATAGCCCGCCATTTCAATGGTGGGGAGACTGCACCAACGCTTTTTAGTCCATTTTTGTCACGATAATCGTCAGCAAAGCATCTCATCGTAACGGTAGAACGAGATTCTTCGCTTCGCTCTGTTAGTATATGAGTATAGATGTGGGGGAAGAGAACAGGATATACTCTTCCCGCCACCGCCAGGGGGCTGGGCGATCTTCGCTCGCTACGGGCA
>BEHS01000113.1 GCA_002898895.1 bacterium HR16
AGACATGGCTATTCTTCTCCTCAGGGCTTAAATGCCTCGTTCCAGTGCAGATAGTTGAAGCGTCGCTCCGCAACCGCCTGGTCGTTCCACGGCCAGTACATAATCTGACTACGTCGCATCGCCTTTGCATGACCGTCTGCCCAGCCGAGGGTCATTAATTTATTATGGTTGCCCATGCTGAAACGTCCATCCCCCTGTCCGCACCAGTTCACGGTAAGATAGTTTGGTGCTTCCGGCCAGGCTGGGTCGGCGATGTTGCGGTTGTCCCAGCGCCAATGCGTGAAGTTACGCCCATATGAGACGGTTGTCCACAGCTCGTACATGATGGCAGTCTCACCCGGACGCCCTATCTCGGATTGGGTCTTGGACTCCGCACTTGCTGCCCCGGGTGCCGTGCTGATCGGGTAGTAGGCACAGACGCCAAAGGTGGCGGTATTTTCCCAAGTTCCGGGCTGGAAGTGCGTGAAAGAGTAGCTAATCTTGTACCACGTACCGTTCGGGCCGGTACAGTCGTCACGCGGAATGCCATCGCTGGGGCATCCCCAGATGCCCGTGTTTTTGATGTACGGATTCAGCATGTCTTCGGGACCGATGGTCTGATCGGGGCCGTTGGGGTCGTTGTTCCAGCACCGGGCGGGACATCCCGAGGTACACGCACCTGGATTGGTAAAACATGCCGGGTTCCACACCAGCAAGCGGTGGAACTTCTCATCATAGTCCTGCGTGTACATCAGCGCGCCCAGCAGAATCTGCTTGACATTGGAAATGCAGTTAGACTGTCTTGCCTTTTCGCGTGCCTGCGCAAACACAGGGAACAGAATCGCTGCCAGGATCGCGATAATCGCGATGACCACAAGCAGCTCGATCAGGGTAAATGCACGACGAGACATCGTTCATCAGGCTCCTTTCACGGCGTTTGTTTCTATGGGTAGTATAGAACCTCCCACCAGAGTTGTCAACACCGATAAGGAAGGGCAGTTCAGGTAGAACTGCCCTTCCATCAGGAGTGTCTTTAGAAGTTGCGTGCCCAACCGGTATTGTCGGTGGCTTGTCCGCGCCATGCCCCGTTCTCAAACACGTAATCTACATGATACCACTTCTGCGTGGGGCTGGCTTTGACATGTCCATCGGCGAAAAGCACCACCGATAGCGTGCCGCTTATCATCTGCTTGATGTACTGGTTGGAGGTCACTGTGGTGGGTACGTTGCCCTTGCCTCTCTGGTGTGGTCCCCATACGCCGATGTAGTATGGGTCGCCGGATGGGAAAGCGATCTTGTACTGCGGTGGACGACACAGTTGTGCTCCCTCCACGATGAATAGCGTCTCCGCGGGTTTCGCGATGGACGCCAGCGAGGCGGGCTTATCGTACTCGGCAGAGGAGTATGGCCCCCATACCGCCGGGTCATAGTGATTCAACGTGCCACCCAGGTTCAGCCCACCAAAAGTCCAGTAGTTGTAGGCATAGGTGTTGCTGTAGGATGCCAATCCTGCTTTTGCAGATGGACAAGCCCATACCTCCTTAATGTCCCCATTGTTGAAGTTGAGACCGTTCTTGACATAGGGGTCCAGCAATCCCGGGAACATATAGCGTAGCTGCCAGCGCAGGGACGAGTTGTGATACTGCCCCGTCCAAGGGCAGAAGGTCTCATCATAGTCCTGCGCGTACATTTGCGCCGCCTTGCCAATCTGGTTCAGGTTGGACACGCAGGTTGCCTGGCGAGCTTTCTCTCTCGCCTGGTTGAATACGGGGAACAGAATCGCTGCAAGGATCGCGATTATCGCGATGACCACGAGCAGCTCGATCAGGGTAAATGCACGACGAGACATCGTTCATCAGGCTCCTTTCTTTCATGGTTTGTCTCAGGGAGTATTATAGAACAATACCCTCAGCGTGTCAATACAGTAATCCAGCGGGGAGACCATATTAGCGGAACATAACCGACGAACGTTCTGTTGTTTCCATCTTCTCTAACGCCTCTCGCGCCGCCGCCTGCTCGGCATCCTTCTTGCTCTTGCCTGTCCCCGTGCCCAACACGACATCGCCAAGGCGCACCTGCACGCAGAAGGTTTTGTCGTGGTCCGCTCCCGTCTCGGAAATCACCTCGTACTCGGGGGTTTGACGCAGCAGGGCGTGCGTCTTTTCCTGCAGGCGCGATTTATAGTCATGGGCGCGGGAGGCGTCCGGCGCCCTTTGAATCACATCGCCCAGCACACGCCATACGAACCGTCTGGCTTCCTCCATACCTGCCTGCAGATACACTGCCGCGATTAGCGCTTCTACAGCATCCGCCAGGATGCTGCTGCGCTGGCGTCCACCCTGTGCCTCCTCGCCCGCACTGAGACGCAGCACATGGTCCACACCAAGCTGCTTCGCTACCTGAGCCAGCGTACGCCGACTGACCACCAGCGCACGGGCGCGAGATAAATCCCCCTCAGCACGGTCGGGAAAAAGGGTGTACAGCTTTTCGGTGACGATGAACCCAAGCACTGCGTCGCCGAGAAACTCGAGGCGTTCGTTGCTCCGTGCTACCCCCTCTGCCAGTGCAGAGCGATGAGTTAACGCCTGCTCCACCAGCGGGGCACAGGTCTCAGGAATCTGAAGTTTCTGACAGAACTCCCGAGGCGACATTCTAAAAGCGCTCGAACCGTTCTACGTTTACCACAAAGACAATGGCTCCGCCCACCAGCACCTTCACCGGATTGGGCACAAAGGTACCCACCGGCGCAGCATCGGGCGGGAGCACGTTCACGTACTGCTCGCGCGTCTTGCAGCTCTCACCGATCAGGCGGAGCACCTGATCGAGGTCCTCGTCCTCCACGCCGATGAAGAGCGTGACGTTGCCCTCGCGCAAGAAGCCTCCGGTGCTCGCCACCTTGGTAAACTTGAAGCCGTTGCGCAGCAGCGCGTCCGAAATCTTGTTCTTGTCGCGGTCGTGCACGACAGCGATGACCAGTTTCATTGTCCTTCCCTCCTGCCTGCGGACGCCTCTATTATACAGGAAGTGTCGCCGAGGGTTCAAATCGCTGCCTGTGGAGGGTGCGAATGACCCAACAGCCATCGCACATCCTCCCAGAGTGCCCGTTGCAGCTCCTCCAGCGGCTGTGTGGCGTCCAGCACCAGATAACGTTGTGGCTCCCGCCCCGCTTCCGTCAAAAAACCCTCGCGCACCCTCTCGTGGAAGGCTATCACCTCCGCCCCGATGCGGTTGCGCTCACGCTGGCGCTGCAGACCTATCTCCACCGGCAGGTCCAGCAGGTAGGTGCGAATCGGTTGCAAACCACCGGTGGCGAAGTGATTGAGTTGCCTCACCCACTCGATATCCAGCCCGCGAGCGTAGCCCTGATAGACCAGTGTGGAA
Organism: bacterium HR16; assembly: GCA_002898895.1. Classification (GTDB taxonomy): domain Bacteria; phylum Armatimonadota; class HRBIN16; order HRBIN16; family HRBIN16; genus HRBIN16. Next base: position 3,361 of record BEHS01000113.1, read on the forward strand.
TCGGCGTAGCGGTCACAGACGACCGTTTTGCCTTCGGCAAGAGCATGGCGGATGTGGCGGGTATGGATGGCGCGGTCGGCAAGAAACAGCAGCAACTCCTCTTCGCGCTGCAGGTCGCCCTGTTCCAGCAGCACCTCGCGCAGGCGCGGTTCCCAGGGTTCATACGTTAGCCAGCTGGGGATGCCTTCTTGCCGGAGACGTTCGGATAGCCAGCGGGCAAGGGTGGTCTTGCCCGCTCCTTCGATGCCTTCAAAGGTAATGAATAGCGCGCTCATTACGTCGGAGGCGAGATGCGCACGCGACGGTTCGGCTCCACTCCTACGCTTTCCGACACCAGCCGGTACTTCTCCACCAGCTGATGCTGTAGCCGACGGATATAGCTGTTCTGCGGGGAGAGGTCTACCGGCATCGAGGTGCGAAGCACCTCCTGAATGGCCGCCTCCGTCTCCAGCAGCGCGGCTTCCGTCGGGTCCAGCGCAGGCTCCGAGTCTTCCCAACCTTCCGGCGGGCGCATCGCGAAGATGTCCTGCACGCTACCGGCAATCTGCGCGTAGGTGTTGCTCTTCACCACATATACCGGCAAGCCCCTCGCCGAGACCTCCTTCATGCGGGCGGGTTCGCGGCGGGCGTTCGCCTTCAGCGCAATCACCACATCTGCCTGCTGTACGTCGCGCACGATATAGGCGGGCACGCGCAACTCGCGGATGGCGCGCTCCAGGCGGTTACGGCTCACACCATACGGAAAAATGCGCACAGTGGAGGGCAGTTGCCTGCGTTCCCTTGCAGCGCTGGAACGAGCTACCAGCACTCCTGTCTCTCGCGCCGGTTCGGGGGAGTCTCCTGCCTGCACCACCTGAATCGTGCCGTCGGGCAGACGCACCCTTACCTCGGGGCGAGGCGTCTCCCCGCGCAGGATGCGGTCTACCGTGCTCGCCACGTCGTGGTGAATCGCCAGTTTGTCCTTCTCAATCATCTCGATGATGATATCGAAGGTGGGTGGCGCTTTGCGCTCCAGCACGGTCTTTTGCGTACCGCGTCGGCGAGCCTCCTCATCGGAGAGGGTTACCGCCTGAATGCCCCCTACCAAGTCGCACAGGGTGGGGTTCATCAGCAGGTTCTCCAGTGAGTTGCCGTGTGCCGTGCCGATGAGCTGCACACCGCGCTCGGCGATGGTACGCGCGGCAAACGCCTCCGCCTCCGTGCCGATTTCGTCGATGACGATAACCTCCGGCATGTGGTTCTCCACCGCCTCGATCATCACTGCGTGCTGCAGTTCGGGCGAAGCCACCTGCATACGCCGCGCCATGCCGATAGCGGGGTGCGGAATATCGCCGTCGCCGGCGATTTCGTTGGAGGTATCCACAATCACCACGCGCTTGTTGAACTCATCGGCGAGCACGCGCGCGATTTCGCGCAGCTTGGTGGTCTTGCCGATGCCGGGGCGTCCGAGCATCAGCACACTCTTGCCGCGCTCAATCACGTCCTGAATGATGTCGATAGTGCCGAAAACCGCCCGCCCCACGCGACAGGTCAAGCCGATGATGCGTCCCTGCCGGTTGCGAATAGCGGAGATGCGGTGCAGGGTGCGCTCGATGCCTGCGCGGTTGTCCTTGCCGAACGCGCCCACGCGCTGCACCACGTAGTCGATATCCGCCTCCGTTACCTCCATGTTGCTGAGCTGCAGGGTTCGGTCAGGAAAACGCGCCTGGGGCTCCCGTCCGAGGTCCAGAATGACCTCCAGCAAGTCCTCCAGGCTCGGCTCCTGCTCGAGGGCGCGTCGAACCTGCGGCGGCAACACCGCCAGCAACTCGTCCAGATTGTCGGTCACGCGCAACTGCGTCTTCGGGCGCTGCAGTATCTGCGCGCCTGTCAGGGGAGTAAAGCTGCTCATGCAGTTCGTAGAGACTCTTTTCCCTCCTGCCGATTACGGCGTGATGCAGAGTGTTTTTCCGTTTTTATGATACCGGATTGGACCGTCGGAACGCAAGACAGCATGAGGCGACGACCGGAATGATTCGCTTGACAAAATTTCTTATCCATGCTATATATACAGCACAGCCAACAAGATGTAACGGCTTTTGGGATGGGGTGAAAAACATCTGAACACCCTTGACACCTTCTCCGAAAAACCGTCCTCCTGTTGACTATTACACCTTGCTCCCCAAAGGAGGGACCTATCCATGCGTGCTATGCGCTATGGACTGATGCTCCTCTTGCTTGCCTGTTGCAGTAGGAGCCTGTTCGCACAGTCCTTTACCTACCAGGGTTTTCTGAAAGAGAATGGAGTGCCTGCAAACGGCACGTTTGACTTCCGCTTCCGCCTGTGGACCAGTGTTTCGGGCGGAACACAGGTGGAGACCGACCTGTTTGTGAACAACTTGCGTGTGCAGAACGGGTTGTTCACCACCGAGTTGAACTTCGGCTCTGTGTGGGATGGTTCGGATCGGTATCTGGAGATTGGCGTGCGCCCAGGTTCCAGCACAGGCGACTATCAGGGGTTGTCGCCGCGTGTCCGAATCGCCCGTGCGCCATACGCTGCACGTGCCGATGCTGCACCCCCTGTAGGCTTGGCAGGCGGCGACCTGAGCGGGAATTATCCGAACCCGACGGTGGCGAAGATTCAGGGTCGTGCGGTGGCGAGCACTGCGCCCTCTGCAGGTCAGGTGTTGAAGTGGAACGGCAGTGCGTGGTCGCCCGCAGCCGACCTGCGCGACCAATTCTGGCAGGCGTCAGGAAGCAACATCCTCTACAACGCGGGCAATGTGGGAATTGGCACGAGTAATCCGCTCTCCTCGTTGCATGTAGAAACCGCCACAGGCGACACGGCGATATTTGGCATTGCAACTGCCACCAGCGGACTGACCTACGGCATGTACGGAGCTGGTGCCTACGGCATGTACGGAAAAAGCGACAGAGCCTATGGTAAGGGCGTGTATGGCGAAGCGACTGCCGTGACATCGCTCAGTACCTACGGCGTGCACGGGAAAAGCGCCGGCTACAACGGTTATGGCGTGTATGGCGAAGCTACCGCTGCCAGCGGCGCGACCTATGGCGTATACGGGAAAAGCGATAGTAGCACGGGCACAGGCGTATACGGCACAGCTACTGCCACCAGTGGCAACACTATCGGCGGTCATTTTGTTAGCCAAAGCACCGCCGGCATCGGCGTACATGGCGCAGCCAACGCTACCAGCGGCATCACCTACGGTGGATGGTTTGGAAACCTCAGCACCGAGGGTGCAGGTGTGTACGGCTACGCTTTTGCCACCAGCGGCACTACTGCTGGCGGGTGGTTTGCAAGCGACAGTACCTCGGGCAGAGGCGTGGTTGGCCATGCACCCGCCACTAGTGGCAACACCTACGGCGTGTATGGGCGAAGCGATAGCCCTTCAGGCAGAGGCGTCGTTGGCTTGGCAACCGCCTCCAGCGGTGTCACCTACGGTGTGTATGGGCAAAGCAACAGCAATTTGGGCTATGGCGTCTACTCTTGGGGGCGGTTCGCTGCCACCGGCACCAAATCGTTCCAGATAGACCACCCGCTTAGCCCCGAAAACGCCTATCTCAATCACTATAGCGCAGAGGGTCCCGAACCGTACAACATCTATCGGGGTACGGTCGTGCTGGATGTCAAAGGCGAGGCGTGGGGGCGACTGCCCGACTACTTTGAAGCTATCAACCGCGACCCGTCGTACCATCTAACACCCATCGGCGCGCCCATGCCCAACCTGCATGTGGCAGTGGAGGTTCAGGGCAACCGCTTCAAGATTGCAGGCGGCGTGCCTGGCAAGAAGGTCTCGTGGGAGGTGAAAGCTACCCGCAACGACCGCTGGGTTCAGGAATACGGCTACCAGACCGAACAGCCCAAGCCTGCCGAGTATCGGGGCAAGTATCTGCATCCCGAGCTGTATGGTCAGCCCAAGGAGCTGGGCATTCACTACCGCCCCGAACCGGAGCGCGAGGTAACGCCTGCTGGACCGGTGAGGCAGTGAGACCTACCCCCCCCCGACCCCCTTGTATAATTGAAAGCGGGAAGGGGGCAAGCGAATCGAGGCTCCCCTCTCCTCGCAGGAGAGGGGACGGGGGTGAGGTTCACAAAAAAGAGAAAGGAGAACCCAAATCCTGCCCTCATCCGGCTTGACAAAACTGTTTATCCATGCTAATATCACAGTACAACCCAACCAGACATGGTAGATCTCGGGATGGACACCTGTTACAGCACCACCTTCCTGACCACCCCTCAGGTTTATCCTGCCTGTTGGTGACACCTTTTTCACTAAAGGAGGGATTTCCCATGCGTGCTACACGCACGGTGGGGATGCTCCTCTTGCTTCTGTACTGCGTGGGGAGCGTCCTCGCACAACAGCCTTTTACCTATCAGGGAACGCTCAAAACTTCTGGCGTTCCTGCCAACGGCAACTACGACTTCCAGTTCTCCCTGTGGACAGCCTCTTCGGGCGGTTCGCAGGTGGGCTCCACCATCACGCGCATCGGCGTGAGTGTCGGAAACGGACTGTTCACCACCGAGTTAGACTTCGGGGCGGTGTGGGACGGCAGTGAGCGCTACATAGAAATTGCGGTGCGCCCATCGGGAAGCGGCTCGTATACCACCCTTTCTCCTCGCGTGAAGGTGAACCCGGCGCCGTATGCGATACGCGCCCTCACGGCAGGCACAGCAAACCCCATCGGTTCTGCAGGCGGCGACCTGAGCGGGAGTTATCCGACCCCGACGGTTGCGGGTTTGCAGGGTCGGGCAGTGGCGAGCACAGCTCCTTCTGCAGGTCAGGTGTTGAAGTGGGACGGCAGCGCATGGTCGCCCGATACCGACCTGGGTGATGTCTTCTGGCAGGCGTCGGGCAGCAACATCTTCTACAGCGCGGGCAATGTGGGCATCGGTACGAGCAGTCCAAGTTATCCCCTGCATGTGCAAACCACCGCAGGTGACAGAGCGATCTATGGGCTTCACACCGCCGCCAGCGGCATTACCTATGGCGTGCATGGGCAAAGCACCAGCACTGAGGGCAGAGGCGTGTTCGGCTATGCTTCCGCCGCCAGCGGTAACACCCGCGGCGTGTATGGGCTAAGCGGCAGCACTGAGGGCAAAGGCGTCTATGGCTTGGCAACCGCCTTTAGCGGCTTAACCTACGGCGTGTATGGGCAAAGCTACAGCACTGCGGGCTTTGGCGTCTATGGCTCGGCATCCGCCTCCAGCGGCGTCACCTCCGGCGTGTATGGGCGAAGCGACAGCACTTCGGGCAGAGGCGTCGTTGGCTATGCCGCCGCCACCAGCGGCACTAACTACGGCGTGTTTGGGCAAAGCGACAGCACTGCGGGCTTTGGCGTCTATGGTAAGGCAACTGCCACCAGCGGCGAAACCTCCGGCGTGTATGGGCAAAGCGCCAGCAATTTGGGCAGAGGCGTCTTTGGCTTGGCAACCGATGCCGTCGGCACCACCTCCGGCGTGTGGGGGCAAAGCGCCAGCACTTCGGGCAGAGGCGTCTTTGGCTTGGCAACCGCCACCAGCGGCTTCACCTTCGGCGTGTTCGGGGCAAGCAACAGCACTTCGGGCACAGGTGTCTATGGCCTGGCATCCGCCACCAGCGGCACCATCTACGGCGTGTTGGGGCGAAGCAACAGCACTGCGGGCTATGGCGTCTATTCATCCGGGCGGTTCGCTGCCACCGGCACCAAATCGTTCCAGATAGACCACCCGCTCAGCCCCGAAAACGCCTATCTCAACCACTTCTGCACGGAGGGACCGGAGCCGATGAATGCTTACAGCGGTAATGTCACCACAGACGCGCAAGGCTACGCGGTAGTGCAACTGCCTGACTACTTCGAGAGCATCAACCGCGACTTCCGCTATCAACTCACCTGCATCGGGCAGTTCGCGCAGGCGATTGTCGCCGAGGAGATACGGAACAATCGCTTTGTGATCCGTACTGACAAGCCACACGTGAAAGTATCTTGGCGCGTAGAAGCCGTCCGCAACGACCGCTGGGTGCAGGAATACGGCTACCAGACCTAACAGCCCAAGCCCGCCGAGTATCGGGGCAAGTATCTGCATCCCGAGCTGTATGGTCAGCCCAAGGAGCTGGGCATTCACTACCGCCCCGAACCGGAGCGCGAGGTGACACCGCCTGCGCCCGAAAAACGATAAGCAAGGGACGCCACAAGGGGGTTGACCCTACGGGCTGGTAGAGCGTACTGGGACAGCCCCCGCGCGTCTACCCACGTGTGGGAAAGCGAGGTGGTACCGCTTTTTCGGCTGACCCGGGGGTTCGCCCTCCAGACAAAGTGGTTACCCATCCCACCGCATACACCATCACCGCTACCGCCAGCCCCGGATACATCGGCTGAAGGAAGGCGGGGTCCTGCAACTTGCCGCTGAGCGAGCCATAAACCATCCAGCCCAGCGATGTCCCGAACCCCAGCACCATTGCCGCCAGCGCGAAGGGCGGAGACACCCGAAACCTCCGCGTATAACTGCCCACCAGCGGCAGCAGCAAACCCGGAATAAACAGCGACCCTATCAAATACCACAGGTTCACTACCGACTGCACCTTCCACGCCAGCAGGATCGCCAGAACACCGACTAACGTAATGCCCCAGCGGGTGTAGCGCAGAGCGTCTTCCTCTTCTCCGCCGCGCCAGCGCCACAGCAGGTCGCGCCCGAACGTCACCGCCGACAGGAAGGTGTAGCTGACCACCGTAGACATCACCGTTGCAAACATCCCCACGAAGAAAATGCCCTTTGCCACGGGGGGAAGCACCCGCTCCGCCAGCACCGGATAGGCGAACTTGGGGTCTTGCAGGTTATCGCCCAGAACCGCTCGTGCATACAGCCCGGCGGTGGTGGTCATCAGGTCAAACACGAACCAGCAGCACACGCTCACCACGATGCCCCACCGCGCCACCTGTGGCGAACGCGCCGCATAGCACCGCTGGTGAAAACCGGGGTCAATCAGCGTCCACAACGCGATAAAAAACCACACAACGATATACTGCACCGTGTTCCCACCATGCCACGTCAGGTGCAGAGGGGGCAGGTTCTGGCGCAAGAAGTCCAGTCCCCCGTAGCGAGTTACCAGAAACGGGATGATAACCGCGAACCCACCGAACATCATCAGGAACTCTAGCACGTTCACCCGCACGTCGGCGTGCAGACCACCTCGATACAGGTAAACCGTGCTGAGTAGCGTACCCACCACCAGCCACCACAGCAGGTCTCCGCCGAACAGCAGTTGAAACAGCACGCCCAGAATCAGCGTGTAGGGGGCGGGAGTGGTCATGCAGAAGGTCAGCAGGGAGCCTGCCAGCCCGCAGGCGCGACCGTAGATGCTGTAGAGCCTGTCGGGAATGGTGTACAGCTCCGCCTCACGCACGCGCGGCGCCAGCAGCCATGCGAACAGCAGGGCAAACACATAATACGGTAGTCCGAACACCACCCAGTTGGACACACCGTAGGAGTAGCTGAACTCCCCTACCCCCAGGATGCCCCCGTACCATGTAGCGACCAGCGTGGCAACGAACGCGGGCAGGCTCAGCGTGCGTCCGGCAACCAGATACCCTGCTGCATCCCCTTCGCGCAAGGTACGTCGTGCCGCATAGCCTACCCATAACACCGCTGCCAGATAGGCAACGAGCACCAGAATATCGCCACAGGCAAAATGAACAGCCGCTTCCATCGCCCCTCCCCCTGTATGCACAGCCATTCACCACGTGAACATCTCCCCCTCACCCAGCAACCGCACCACCACCAGATGCCCGCTCCGCCACTCGATAACCACAGGCGAACGCTCCACCACGTTGCTCACCCCGCGCGTGCCGAGCGCCAGCGTCTCCCCATGCAACGCCCATTTCAGCCCTTCCGTGCGGATACCTTCCACCTCTCCCAGCGGTAACAGCGAAACCGTCGCCCCCACAGGCGCGTCAAACCGCAACTGCCGATGGGCGAAATAGGTAATGGAGTGGTCTTCCACGAAACGGATAAAGGCTTTGTCCGCATAGCGCACCGCACCGCACACGTTGCCCAGCACGTGGTCTATGCGGTCGCCCGTCGTGCCCACGACCACCACCTGCGGTCGGCTCCAGCGTGTGACCGCGAAGCGCAACGCCTTCTCCAGGTCGGTGTCATCCTGTCCGGGGTCATGCACAACGCTCTCCGCAGGCAATGATTGCAGTAATTCGGCGGGCACGGAATCGAAATCCCCCACCACGTAGTCGATGCGCCATCCCGCCTCACGCAGGCGCACCGCTCCCGCGTCCGCGCCAATCAACACCTCTGCCCCCGCCACAACCGATTCAAGCAGTTCCCGCCGCGGCGGCTGACCGTTCAGCATAATCAGAACACGCATTCTCCTTTACCTCTACCCGTTGTATTACTTAGAGTTTGAACGAGATTCACCTTCAACACGCCATTCTCCACAACCACAGAGTTCACGAACCTCTTGCGCCTTTTGCTCAGTGTTCTCTGCGCACTCTGCGGTGAAATACAAATATACCCTCTGAGATACTTGACTTTTTTGTAAGGATTGAGGAATAATAAGAGGTGGAGGAAAGACGGGATGAAAATCACCGCACAAGAGGAATACGGACTGCGTTGTATCATGCACCTCGCCCGCGTGCCCTTCGGCGACACGGTAAACGTGCGCCAGATTGCGGAGCATGAAGGGCTATCGGTTGCCTACGTGGAGAAGCTGCTTTACCTGCTTAACCGCGCTGGCTTGACCGAAAGTGTACGCGGCGCACAGGGGGGCTATCGCCTTGCTCACCCTGCCGAGCAGATTACCCTGCGACAGGTGCTGGATGCGCTGGGAGGAGTGCTTACCGCCGACTCATTGTGCAGTC
>BEHS01000114.1 GCA_002898895.1 bacterium HR16
AACTGCGGTTTGCACTTCGGGCAGCAGAAGTAGTACACCTTGCCCTGGTAGGTGGAGGTCTGCGCCTTCGCAGGGTCTTTCACCACCTCGCCGCTCACCGGGCAGCGTACCACCTGTTTCTGCGCGTATTTGGCGGGGTTGCTGTTGAACTCGCCCACGCATTTCTTACAGCAGAAATAGATGGTGCGCCCCTCGTACTGCACGCTGGGCGCCTTCTTGAGGTCCTTGATGACCTCGTTAGAAACGGGACAGGTCAAACCGCTGTTCACCAGTGGCTTTGTGGGAGCGGCTACCGCCACCACCGCAAACAGCGCGACCAGCAGGGTCAAACCGAACGTTCTCATGGATAGAGCCTCCTTCTGGTAAGCGTGCTGTTACTACAGCCTATAGAAAATACGCAACAGAAGCTCTGGCGTGTTTCCTTTTTACATGGATTTTACTACAGTCAATAGAAAAATGCAAGGCATGGCGGCGATTGGGCGCAGGCGCTGGCGATTTTTTTGTCAACGGGGAGTCGTCGGTCGCCGATTCGGTATCTCCACGAAGGGGACCGACGACTCTTTTTGTGTAGCTAACCAGAAATTTTCCCCGATTTTCGCGCAAAAGGCTTGCATTTTTGCGGGGGGTATGGTAGAATGGAGGCAAAGCGGGGTAGTTTCCGGCGGGCGTTCCTTGACAATCAGTTTAATTTTCTCATAAAACGACAAAAACTGTTTGGTTACGAGCCTACCTATAAGGGATTGAAACCTGCCTTGCGGTGCTTACTGCCTGCCGGACCGAACAGGTTACGAGCCTACCTATAAGGGATTGAAACCTCGCCTCTTCACGAACGGCATCCTCGAACTCCTTGAGGGTTACGAGCCTACCTATAAGGGATTGAAACCGCGATAAAGGCTATCGTGCAGCCATTTTGTCATGCTGAGCGTTAGCGAAGCATCTCAGGGTAGCGATACAATGAGATTCTTCGCTCGCGCTCAGAATGACAGGTGTTGTTGTGTCATGCTGAGCGTTAGCGAAGAATCTCTGCGTAACGATAGAACGGATTCTTCGCTTCGCTCAGAATGACAGGCGTTGTTGTGTCATGCTGAGCGTTAGCGAAGCATCTCAGGGTGGCGATACAATGAGATTCTTCGCTTCGCTCAGAATGACAGGCGTTGTTGTGTCATGCTGAGCATCAGCGAAGCATCTCTGCGTAACGATAGAACAGATTCTTCGCTTGCGCTCAGAATGACAGGGTTGGTGCGTCATGTGTTATGCCGACAGTGAAGCATTGTGGGTCTACGGCTGATGAACTGTGAAAAATCAGATGCACCTGTCCTCCCACCCTCTTCTCTCGAGGCTTCGGGAGAGGGGTTGGGGGTGAGGGGTGTTCAACCTATCCCCCCTGTCCCCCTTCCCTACAAAGGAAGGGGGCGTTCGAATCACGGCTCCCCTCTCCTCGCAGGAGAGGGGACGGGGGAGAGGTCAAGACTTCCCTTCCCTACAAAGGAAGGGGGCGTTCGAATCACGGCTCCCCTCTCCTCGCAGGAGAGGGGACGGGGGAGAGGTTAAGACTTCCCCTCCCTACGAAGGAAGGGGGCGTTCGATGCGTAGCTCCCCTCTCCTCGCAGGAGAGGGGACGGGGGAGAGGTTAAGGCTTCCCTTCCCTACAAAGGAAGGGGGCGTTCGAATCACGGCTCCCCTCTCCTCGCAGGAGAGGGGACGGGGGAGAGGTTAAGGCTTCCCCCTGCTTGCGAAGGTTACCTTACCCCCGTCAGCCGGTCCAGCCGGCGCGCCCACGGGGTATCCTCTATCCACCGGCTCAGCGAAACGCGCTCCGCCGCGATGTGCAGTGCCACCAGCAACGCCAGCACCACCACCTGCGCCCACAGCGGTAAACCCGCCACCAGCGACACGCCCAGCACCCCGCCCAGCAGATTGGAGCCCACATCGCCCATCATCGCCTCGCCACTGGCATCGTGCCGACGCAGTAGCAACGCCGCCGCCATCAGGAAGCCCAGCATCGCCGCCGTCAACGCCTGCCCGCTGAACAGTAAGTAGAACACCACCACAACCGATAACGCCAAAAACACCGACACCGCCCTGCCCGGGCGCATGTCCAGCAGGTTCATCGCGTTCGCCATCAGCGCGATGACCAAACCGCCGGGCAACGTCGCCCATCCGCCCTGCAACAACCACGCGGCAATCAGCGACACCGCCAGTCCCCCCACCGCCTTCATCAGCCCTGTGGTTATCCTGCCCTGCCGTAGAGCGCGCAGGTGACCCCGCAAGCCTTTGGATGCTGGGTCGCCCCACAGGTCGTCTATCCAGCCCAGCAATCCAAAGCCAAACGCCGACACCAGAAACGCCAGCGACAGCGAGCGCGTTTCCGGAGCAGACATCCACGCCAGCTCCGCATACAGCACGGTGCAGAACGCCCACCAGATAACCCCGTAACCGCAAGGCACGACCACCCCACGGTAGTTACGCTTCAGCCACCCCCAGCGACGACACAGTTTGGGGAAGAGTGCGATACATCCCAGCAGAACTACAAACGGCGCAGAGACAAATAACACAATCGCTATCACCCGTGCGTCCATAGCTTCACCTGCCTTCGCCCCGCACCGGCAAGCAACACGTGCCAGCCCTGTCGCGCCCGGTGCAGGAAGCCGCGCCAGCTTCTGCCTGTGTGCCGGTGCGTCATGCACACCTCTGTCTCCTTCACCTGTGCGCCCAAACGTATCAGGTCTACGCTCATCCCCACCTCTACCCCGAAGCCGCCTGCCAGCGCGTTCAACCGCCGGAGCGTGTGCCAGCGTATCGCCCGCTGACCGCTCAACGGGGCGCGGAATCGCCTGCACGTCCGGCGCGACAGTATCCACCGCGCAAACCGCGCCACCAGCCCGAAACCGCCATGCCGTCCCGCCGGAGGCAAGACGCCGATAGCCATATCCGCCTCGCCCCGCTCAACCGCCTCCAGCAGAGAAGCCACCTCACCCGCGCTGGCTCCTACGTCCGCATCTACCAGCAGGATAACGTCGTCGCCGGACGGCTGTTGCTCCGCCACCCAGCGCAAGCCTTTTGCCAGCGCACGCGCCTTGTCCCCTCGCCCACCCCGCACCAGAACCGTTGCCCCCGCTTCGCGGGCGCGTTCGGCGGTGTCGTCTGCGCACGCATCGGCGACCACTACCACCTCTGCAGGCAATGCCAGCAGCGCACGCACCGTCTCCGCCACCGTCTGCGCCTCGTTGTGTGCAGGCACCACCGCGAAAACACGCCTCATTTCGCCTCCAGAAGTGCGCTGGGGATGACTCGCTCTGCGCTCTCTTTCACCCCGTACGCCGCGCTTTCCGCATCGAACAGGAAGGGCAACGCCATCTGCCCCAGCGCGGTGTCGATGCAATCCACGCTGGCGATATCGGTCTCGCGATACACCGACACATGTGAACCGGCGCAGTCGCGCCTTTCTACCGCCACCACTTCTATGCCCACCGCCTGCCACTGTCGGATAAGCGGACGGTCAATCTCTGCTGAGCGGGGGCTGTCCGGACTGGAACTGCCGCCCACTATCACCACATAGCGACAGGGCAACGTGTAATCGCCTGAAGCACGTATCAGCCCTTCGCGGTGCAGTATCTCCACCGCCTGGTCATAACCGTATAGCGCCACCCCGTTCGCCAGCGCTTTAACCACCGCGGTGAAATCTTCCGGCAAGTTCGGCTTGAGGGTGCGTAGTTTGTGGATAAGACGTTGTTTCTCCCCATCGTTCATCTCCAGCCAGCGATCGGTCACCACCGTCACCGACACGGTTTCCGCGCCGGCGTCACGTAACGCTTTCAGCGTATCTGCCAGCGCGCGCGCGTCGTCGCCCGTCTGTACCACCGCGATTCGGCGTGCTTTCAACCGTTGCTTCACCAGGCGCGGCGTCAGCTCCCTCAGCGCCTGCTCCATGCGCTCGAAGTCGCGTCGGTTACGGTCGCTCTCGGCGGTGATGCGGGCAAGGTCTTCCTGAATGCGCCGGATTAACCGCTGCTGCGTCTCGGTCGGCGCGGTGTTCAAAAACAGCCCCCCAATAAGCATTCCCACCGACAGCGCGAGGAACACCGCCGTCAGGCTTACCAGATGGTAGCGAAGGTCCGCAAACATCCCGATTTCCCCCTAAAAACGCAAACGCAAACGTAGCCACACATACAGCAGGCGAACGAGGTCGCGCCCCACCGGCGACAGCAGAAACGCCACCACCACCGGCATCATCGCCGCCAAAAACAGCCAGCCGAACTCGCGCCAGGCAAACCGCCGGGGATAGAGCCTGCTCACCCCCTTGGCGTCCACGAGCTTATCGCCCACGCGCAGGCGCGTTAAAAAGGTGCTGGACATGCCCCTGCGCCCTTTTTCCAGAAACTCCAGCAGGCTGAAATGCGTACCCACCGCCACGATAAGCTGTGCCCCCTTCTCGTACGCCAGCAGCATGGCGATATCCTCGCTGGTACCGGGCGCACGCCACACCGTGTGCGGTAGCCCCAGTCGCTGTACCCGCTCCAGTCCGGGTGAGATGCGCCCTGTGCTTGTGTATTGATGCACTATCAGCTCCGCACCGCAATGCAGCGCCCTGTCGCTCACGCTGTCCATATCGCCCACGATGATGTCGGGCTTAAAACCCATCTCCAGCAGAGCGTCTGCTCCCCCGTCTACCCCAATCAGCACGGGGCGCATCTCGCGCAGGTAGTTGCGTATGGCGATAAGGTCTTGCTTGAACCGCTCCCCGCGAACCACCACCACCGCATGGCGTCCCGCTATCGACGTGCTGATTTCCGGTACCTCCAGCACGCCCAGCAGAGCATCGCTCTCTTCCTGCAGATACTCCAGCGTGTTCTGCGCAAAAGCGCGCAGCTCGCTCTTTAACCGTTGCTGAGCGAGCGAGAGCAGACGCTGTGCGCGTTCTTCGTCCAAACGCTCCAGCGAGAAAGAGGCTTCCGGCAGGCGGTTCAGGCAGAGCGTATCGCCTGTAATGACGGCGGTTTCCCCCTCTTGTACGACCTCCGCCAGATGGGTGTCGTGGCATTCATACAGCGGGATGCTGGCACGCAGGAGGATACTGGCTCCCGAGCTGGGATACCGTCCCGTGATAAAGGGAGAGAGGTTCACAACCGCCGCCACCCGTCGTGCTACCAGCGCCTCCGCCGCCACACCGTCCAGATCGGGGTGGTCGATAATGGCGATATCGCCTGCGTGCAGCCGCTGCACCAGCCGTTTCGTCCGCCAGTCAAAGCGAGCAGCACCCTGGATGCCCGGAGCGGAGCGGTGTATGTGGGTAGTAGTACGTGACACACTACACTAGTAACCGAAACGGGGTAAAAAGTCAAGCGGTGTACAGACCTGATACCAACAGGATGTACCCTGCCCCATCAAGAACGATTTCTCAGATGAACACGGCGGGAGGGAAACCCCACATGCAGCATGATGTGCACCGGGATTCACAAACCCTGCCTCTGGTGGGCGCGGCATACTTCTACTGGTACGAATGGAACACTCATGGGGGCGAATGGGGCAACTGGATAAACGGCATCCACAACACCCCTCTATACGGTTACTACGATAGCCGCACGCTTGCCGACAACACACGCTCGCAACTGCTCGCTGCCGACTGGGGGATGACGCACCTGTACATGGATTACTGGGGACAGGGCTGGCAAGGCGAGAGTGGAGAGCCACGTGAAGCCACCGTCCTGAAAGCCACCGAGCGCGTGCATGCACTGGGCTATCGCCTGTTCATAGGACTGTACCAGGACGGTGAGAACTTCGCCATGCGCGAGTTCTGGCGCAACGTCAGCGAACGGCGCGATACCGTTTACTGGCTCAGCCGGTACGCCCGCTCGCCCGTGTGGACATGGCTGGGTGGCAAGCCGTTTCAGCTGGTCTACTCGCGTAACGGCGCACCGCAAATTACTGTCGACCACCGGGGATTCCAGCAGTGGCTGCAAGCGCGCTACCAGACTATCGAGCGGTTGAACGCCGAATGGGGCACAAACTATCGCCATTTCGACGAAATCCGCATGGATGTCAACAGCACGGGCTTTCAGCGTGCACTCAGCATCGAATACCAGTACGAAATCTGGCAGCGCGACTGGCAAAAGCTGGAGGAGCTGATTCGGCAGGAGTTCGGTCTGCCCGGGCTGGTCGCCTCTTTCGATGTGGGCTACGCGCCCTTCATGGGTTTTGGCTTTGAGCGTTTTGCACGTGTATTCGGCGGGGCGCATTCCTACGCGGGCATCTTCGGCGTGCCACACGAGCAGGACGCCGAACGCTTTCTGCAGGCGGCGGTTACCCGCAAGTGCGGTGGTGTCTTTTTTGACCACCTGAAACACCGGTATTTTGACTGGGGCATCCGTGTGCCGGGCACCGGCTACCACCCCGAACCCCATCACTACGACCGCCTCTGGACAGGTAACCTGATGCGCTTCGTGGACGGCGTGCTGCACCTCAGCTGGAACGAGTGGTGGGAAGGTTCCAACCTCGAGCCGAGTTTCGAGGGCGGCAAACGATTTTGCGAAACCAACCTGCTGTACAGTACCCTCTGGCAGCTAACCTACCCGCGCTTGCAAAAGGAAGCACCTGTTGCCCTGCTGGTGAACGACTGGATTTTCGAGAGCGGAGCAGGTGACGCAAACGACCTTTATCGCGCAGTACAGGCTCTTCGGGCGATTCACGCGCCTTTCGACGTGCTGCTGCAAAGTGAGACAGATACAGAGCACTTGCAACGGTACCGCGTGGTGGTGGCTCCCTCCGGCGGCGCGGGCTTCGGGCTGAACGGCAAGCGGCAAAGGATAGCACATGTGCTGAAAGAATGGCTTCAGCAGGGCAGCCGAACGCTTGTCGTTTCAGCGTCGCCGGTGGACTGGACCGGCAAAACGATGCCCGTTACGCCTTCCTCGCAGCCTGAAACCTCCCGCCGGCGATTTAACTTCTTTGTGGACGTTGGGGTGCCGGGCGACGAGAAGATATTACAAAGCGGCTTCAGCGGGCGTGAGGACTGGGGCAAGCTACCCCCCGATGCGTATGGCGCAGGCACACAGGCTACCGTTCGCTGGACTCCCGGCGTCGGCACGGTAACCGCTCTCCTGCTTCCTGCTCTGCCAAACACCAACCTGCTCCTGCGCTGGCATGGCAGTGTAATGTGGCAGCATCAGATGAACGTTATGGTGAACGATGAGCCGGTTAGCGCAGTAACGCTGCAGTCCGGCTGGCGGGTGTACGAGGTGCGCATCCCGGCATCGGTCGTCGGCGCGGCACGGGTAGTGGAGGTACGCTGGCAGTTCTCCGAAGCGATGATACCGGGCGAGCGAGACCCCCAGCGGTTCAAAGGAGAGACACGCGCCTGCAACCTCGCGCTGGACTGGGTGCAAATCTGCACGCCTGAGGTATCCGCAGGGGAAAAAGCGAGCGTGGAGTGGGAGCCGACCGATACCGCCCGTTTCACCGAAGACGGTCATGCTTTCCATGTTACCCTGCAGAGCCGCCGCAGTCGTGTGCCGGAGGGCAACGTGCTCAGCCGCTATAGCGACGGCTTGCCTCGCGATGTGCTGACATCCGTGAACGGTTCCCGCCTGCTCGCCGTCAACGGCATCTTCACCGACGACCCGCGCTGGTGGGCGAAAGTGCTGGAGGGCATCGCGGGCGTGCAGTGTGGCAAGTATGTGCGCCTTCCCGACGGCAGCCTGCCCGATACCCCCAACCTGATGAGCGCAGCGCTGGAGGCAGGAACCACCCTCTTTTTACTGCTGGAGAACCGCACATGGCAACAGCAACAGATTGCTTTACACCCGCCGGAGGCGAATGACCTGCCGCTGGCGGAGGTAACCACCCTCACGCTGGACGGCAGGCACTTCATCCCGCGTAGGGTAACATCCCTGTCCTTTGAGGACACCGTCCAGTATGTATCTGCGTACCAGATTGTTTATGCGCCGGTGCAGATAACCACCCCACGCTGGATAGCCTTCCCCGGCAGCAAACCGCGCCTGCCGGTGACGGTGAAGAACCTGCTGCCTGAGCCGGTGACCGTTACCCTGCGGGTCGGCGCGAAGATTGCCAGCATCAGAGGCGAGCCGATAAGGCTTCGCCTCGCTCCGGCAGAGAACAGGACAGTAGAGCTGCCCTGCGAGGTCAAACCATTCGCGGATTGGGGCATGAAGACAGTGTACGTGGAGACAACGTGGCGTGCGCCCAACGGACAAGAGCAGAATGCTTTCTTCCTGCGCCCGCTCACGGTGGGGCGCAACGCCGACGTGCATCTGCTGAACACCTCCGCATCTTCTCACGCCCCCACAGTATCTGTTGTCAACGCGCCCGTGACCTCTCACGGCGAGATGCGCTGGTGGCATCCTGCTCTGGACGTGCCCGGCGAAACCGCCCGCGATGCGGAGATAGCGTTCCCCGGTGCGCGTCTCCGCATCGGTGACCTGCGTGAGGGCGAGTGCAAGGAGGTGCGCCTGCCGATACCGTTCACCGCGCAGACACAGGCTCGCCAGATGACCGTTACTCTCCGCTGGCGCGATAGCGCAGGCACGCATGAGCGCAAGGTGCCACTTACCATCACCAGCGCACCCCGTCGCCTGTCGAGGGTCCGCCCGGAGCAGGTCGCCTCTCTGTTGGTTGCCAGCGCAGATGAGGCACGGGGGATGCCTCTGTCCGTGCCGCTACCTGCGGGTCTGCGTGGGCGAGCGTGGCAGGTGCATCTGCCGGATGGCACTCCCCTGCCCACATACACCGCTGACGGCAGGCTACATTTCGTGATTCCTCCGCGCCAGCAGAGCTGGCGCGCCGACATCGGCTCGCCGGGCGACGAACAGGTGCTGGTCCGGGGCATGGCTCAGCGTGAAGTGTGGGCACAGGGCAATACCATCCGCTGGGTACCGGGCGAAGGGCGCGAGGCGGTGCTTCGCGTGCCCGTACCCGCCAGAGGCACGTACCGCCTGTTGCTTCGCGGTCAGGTGATGTGGGAAAACCGGGTCACCGTGTTTGCCGACGGGCAGAAGGTAGGCGATATCGACCTGCGCCCCGGCTGGCAGACGCTGGTGGTAAACCTGCCGCCGCGCAAGCGCCCCACCTCAACACTATCGGAGATTCGCCTGCTCTTCGCACAAGCGCACCGTCCGGCGGAAAAGGGTACGGGCGATGACCGGCGGGTGTGTAACTTCGCGCTGGACTGGGTGGCACTGGAACCGGTGGAGGAAACCGGCTCGCTGGTGCTGGCAGTATCGCCCTCGCGGGGTGCGTCGCCACCGTCCACTCGAGTACAGACCGGCAATGGAGCGGTACGAGTAGATAACGGCGTGCTGGAGCTGGAGTGGCGCGAGGACGCCGGAGGTACGCTCACCCACCTGCGCTCCAAACGCACCGGACGGGATTATGCTGCGCAAAGTGGTGGAGCAGGCATCGGCACGTTCGGCAAAGCGGACCCCAGGCGCCCCGCACAGGACACGTCGCAATTTGTGGTGGACAACATCCTGTGGCAGCGCAACGGCAGGGCGAGCGTGCGCGTACTGGAGCGCAACCCGGCGTGGACGACGGTGGAAGTGAGCGCAGGAGGAGACAACCTGCCCCTGCGCGTAGTGCAGCGCTATCGCGTGTTTGCCGGGCTACCGCTGGTGGAGGTGGAGGTGCGTGTTCAGCCCCTGTCGGCGGAGGCGGACGAGCTGGTTGCGCTGGAAGCACGCTTTGCCGCTCGCTGGTGGACGAAGAGTTTCCCCAACTTCGTGGGTGTGGGCGATAACCCGCCGGAGGTGTATGGCGCGAAGGTACACTTCGGCTGGCGCATGGGCGATTGGGTGCCTCCGGTGCTCACCCTGTTCGATCCGGGCGACCTGAGGGAGAGCCTTTCTCTTCTGCTCATGGAAAATGAGGGCTGTAACAGGGTGCGACAGGGCTTCTGGGGCGAGACTCGCGGTAAGCCCGCCGACGCCCGCCGATACGCCACGGTGGAACTGGTCGCTCAGCCGGTGATGCCCGTCCGCCTGCGATACTGGCTCTGGCTACACGAGGGATACCATGTACACGCCCGCCAGATGCGTCAGCGGTTGATTCAGCCAACGCCTATCGCTCTGCTACCGTAACAGGAGGTGCACCGTGTTTCGTCAATGGCTTCGCCGCGCTCTGATTGGTGGAGCGCTGTTCGGACTGGCAGTGGTCATCCTGCACCCCGCCATCCGCTGGCTGGTGTTCCTGCAGGTACAGATGCTTGGACGTCTGCCGAGTTGGGGAGGTACGCCCTCGCTCTACGGGGTATTAGGAAGCGATTACGACTGGGCGTACCATCAGCGTTTGGGGGAAATCGCCGCAAAGCATCCCAATGACTACGAGATACAAGTAGGAGCACGGCTCCTTTCGCGCACGTCGTTTGCCGCGCTGCCACAACAGTTTCGCTCGAATCCCGCCGCGTATGCTCACGCAATCACCTGTGAGAACCGTATGGTCAGAGAGAGCCACGAAATGCCAGCCGACGTGCTCCTGTCTCTGTTTGGTCGCGAGTATCAAACGCTGGTCGTGGCGGAAATATTGGGGATTGTACCGCCGATGTTCCATATCTTCTCTGTCCATGCCAGAGGAGGTCCCATCATAGCATGGCATTCTCACCTGTTTTACACCCTTCGTACCCGCACCCCACTTTTCATATCCTTTGCCGAGCAAGCCGTGCGACTGCCTTCTGAGAGGATGTGGCAAGATATTCTGTATCTTTCCGCGCAAGGGGAATCTCTTGCCCCGGACAATGCCTTTTTCACGTTCTTCCGCTTTCTGTCGCTTGCCGAACTGAGGCGCGACGAAGAGGCCACACACGCCCTGATGACCGCCGCAGGAAAGGTAGCATGGGAGGACTATGAGTCCGTAGTGCTCCGAGGGGTTTGGCACATCCTTCAGCAATGGTGTGTCAAACCACCCGCTTTCGCCCTCTATATCGCCCTCGCTTCGCTCCAAGACAGTCTGATGAGCTACTATGGTATCCTTCACCGTGCTTCAGTAAGGGCTTTAGGACTGGTGCGCCAGTGCGAAACATCAGGGCGAATCGCGGAGTCGCTCGACCTGCGCCTTGCGATGACACGCTGTGGCTCTATTGTCATGCAAAATGCCCGGTCGGAAAGCATGCAAGATGCGGGGGCGGTTCTGGTGTGGCACTCCGCGGCGGAATTGACTCTGCCGGATGCTCTACTGGAGAAGGGAATGGATGAGCTGCTGCCGAAGCATCTGGAGCGTCTTCGCCGACTCGGCAGGGAGAGAGAAGCAAGCTGGTGGCAGCAGATATTTCGCGTAGCTGTACATAGCCTGAGCACATCATCGCGCATCTCTGCGTTTCCAGAGGAGCGTATCCGTCGTCAGCTGTCCCATCTGTCCCGCCTGTGGCGAAGAAACCTGACGTTCTTGCTCGTGCTGGCGCTTCTCCTTCCCATATGGGCTGTCTGCACGATAGTGGTACGTACGCGCTACCGGGGAGAGCCTGTTGTACTGGTGCTCATGCTTCTGCTGACAATTCTTCTCATTGTTGCGCTCAGCTACTCTGAGGCGGCACAAACCTTGTGGGCGTTGCTCTCCTTGGAGAAATACTGGTACACCCCTGATACCACGCCACCACCACAGAGCGGCTCCTATCTATCAGCCGTACTCCAGTGGATTCAGAAGCTTTTCCCGCGGGTCTCTGCTGGCTATGCCTCTGAATACCGTCCTTTCGCCACGGCGTTCGCATTGACAGGTGTGCTTCTTGTGTTCGTTTTCACGGGTGCACTATGGGCATCCATATGGGGCTATACCGCCGCCGAGTCGTGCGTGCAGGGACCACGATACGCCGGACCGCCGATTATCGCAATGATGGTTTTGCTCTACACATTCAGCATCTGGCAAACCGCCCAACTGGAAGCAAAGACAAGTGCCCCTATGGAAGTCCTCTTGCGCGAGGGAACACAGTCTGTTCACGAGAACTGGGTGCAAGGCACCTTGAGACCTTTGTTTTTCTGGCGCTACGAGATGGAGGAAGATTAAGGGGCTTTTTTCTGATTTTTCTCCCCAAACCCCCGTATTGCCTCATATAAAAATCTTTCCGAAATGCTCATCGTTGCCTCATTTATTTTCTTTTCGTCTCTGCCTTCGTGCAACCTCATTGCCTCTCCTTCT
>BEHS01000115.1 GCA_002898895.1 bacterium HR16
ACTCGTCGTTCGGCTGTGTGCCGTACTCGCTAATCTGAAACGCCTCGGCGAATTCGTATTGCCCGGTGGATGCAACTCGTGGCTGGCTCCTCTCGGCAGCCGCTTTCGCGCTACGGGCATCGCGCTGCATCCATGCGGTTACCCATTCACGCATCTGGTCGCGCGTGAGAGGCAGGGGAGACATTCCCATCGTGTAGGGTATCCATTCGGCGAACTGTGATTCGTGCATACACACCATGTCGATTTTGGTTTGTATTACACGCTCTATGTTCACCACCACGTCGGCGCGGAAGGGTATCGGCTCGGTGAAATCATCATGCCAGTACATAACGACCGGCATGCGCCTCATGGCAGGCACATCGGCGCACACCAGCGGCACAGTGAGCAAGTACACCGCATCCAGCACCAGCTGAGCGGTAACGCGGTGGTCCCGGTGGTAGTCGTTAGGGCGGTTGACCAGAATCAGGTCGGGACCTCTGCCCGGCTCGCCAAAGGAGCGAATAGCGCGTATCATGGAGGAGGTGGTTTCGTGGGTGACGACTACTCCGCCGTCGGGCGCGCCCAGACATTGAAACTCAGCGCCGATGAGTGCAGCAGCACGTTCCGCCTCCACCATGCGGCGCTCCACCAGCAAGCGGGGGTTCTCGGCGTACTCCTGCTGAAAGTGTCCTTTGCCGCCGTCGGTGACACTGAGGAATCGCACCGCATCTCCTCTCTGCCGCATGAGAGCAAGGGTTCCACCAGCACTACCCTCTACATCGTCGGGATGTGCACCGATAGCGAGAATGTGTCGCATCCTGTCCTCCTTTGTTGCCATGTTGCCTCCTCGATTCGCGTAAACAGGGTTGCTTACCTTCCGAGGTGGAGGATTGGCATTCGGCGATTGCAGGAATTGCTCCGGCGAGACGCGAAGAAACATACAATCCGCGTCTTTGGGAGGTAGCAAGATGAAAAAGGAGGTTAGTCCGGTTACCGCTGCGATAGTGATTGTGGTGGTGCTGGCGATCCTGGCGTTTGTCGGGTGGCGATATTTCTTCGCAGAGCCTGCTGTCGTGCCCATTCCTCCTGGCGGACGCCCGCCTGTCGGTGGACCCGGCATACCTCCTGCAGGTATGGCTCCAGGGGGGCAACCCGGCATGGCAGCTCCCGGAGCACCGCAGGGACAGCCCGGGACACCCGCTGCGCCGCAGTAACCACCGGCGCCCAAAGATTACTAACCACGAAGGACACGGAGAGCACGGAGCGAGAAGCTCCGTGTCCTCTGTGACCGTTTTTCGTAGAGGAGGGGAGTAACCATGAGCCGTGCCGGCCTGCCCCAAACCATGCAGGCGGTGCGCTGTTATGCACCGGAGGACTACCGTCTGGAACAGATACCCGTGCCCGAACCCCGCCCGGGCGAGGTGATTGTGCACATAGAGGCGTGCGGTATCTGCGCTGGCGATGTGAAGTGTTTCTACGGCAATCCGTCGATATGGGGTGATGCCGCACGTCCGCGCTATGTGCAGCCGCCTGTGGTGCCCGGTCATGAGTTTGTGGGGCGTGTTGTCGCGCTGGGGGAAGGCGCGGAGGAACGCTTCGGTTTGCAGATAGGCGACCGCGCCATCGCCGAGCAGATTGTGCCCTGCGGGAAGTGCCGGATGTGTGACAGAGGCATGTACTGGCTGTGCCGCGACCGCGAGATTTTCGGCTTTCGCGAGAAAGCGCAGGGGGGATGGGCGCAGTACATGCGCTATCCTGCCAACGCACGCGTGTATCGTGTTCCTGAAAACCTCTCCACCGAACAAGCGGCGCTGATTGAACCGCTGGCGTGCTCGATGCACGCGGTGGACAGGGGACAGATTCAATTCGGCGATGTGGTGGTTATTGCGGGTATGGGTCCGCTGGGGTTGGGCATGGTGGCGTGCGCCCGGCTCAAGAACCCCGGATTGCTTGTTGCGCTCGACCTGCGCGATCACCGGCTGGAGGTGGCGAAACGATTGGGCGCGGACATGGTACTGAACCCCTCGCGCGACGATGTGCGTGCGGAAATCAGACGGTTGACCGACGGCTACGGCTGTGATGTGTACATCGAAGCTACCGGACATCCGCAGGGAATCCTGCTGGGGCTGGACATCATCCGCAAGGCAGGTAATTTTGTGGTGTTCAGTGTACTGCAGGAACCCGTGACGGTGGACTGGACGATTTTAGGCGATGTGAAGGAGCTGAACGTGTACGGCTCGCACCTTGGACCTTATTGCTACCCGAAGGTGATAGACTATCTGAGCCGCGGACTGCTGAAGACTGAAGGTATCGTCACGCACCAGTTACCTCTTTCCGACTTTCGACACGGCATCGAGATGGTGCATGAAGGGAAAGAATCGATAAAGGTGTTGCTGGTGCCCTCGTAACCGGCTTGTTAATGGGGCAGGCAGGGGGTCGCCCTGCCTGCCCTGTTGCTACGCCGCCAATGGCAGGGAAGAAGCCAGGGGAGCGGTAACCTCCGCCGAGAGCACCGCGTTGCTCAGCGCAGTGCGCGCTTCCACGTGAGCGCCGGAATCCACTACACAATGGGTCAACTGCGTGCCCGCCCCTACTCGTGCACCGGGGCCCACGATGGAGGCACGGATAGATGCCTCGCTTTCCACCAGGCAACGCGCCCCGATGACCGCGTGCTTGCCGATGGCTGCCCCACGCTGAAGGCGTGTTCCCGCGCCGACGTAGAAGGGGGGTTCCAGCTTCACGTTGCCGTCCACCACGGCGTTCTCGCCAATCCAGCCGCCGGGGCGAACCGGCTCCGCAGGCAACTCCAGCGATACCTTGTTGGTCAGCGCGTCGAAGTGCGCTTGGCGGTATTGCAGCAGGTTGCCGATGTCGCACCAGTAGCCCTGTGCCCGGAAGCCGAAGAAGGGGTCGTTGTTCGCCAGCAGCCGCGGGAACAGGTTGCGGCTGAAGTCGTAGGGCTGGTCATCAGGCACGAAGCGCAGCGCATACGGCTCCAGCACATAGATGCCGGTATTGACCGTGTTGGTAAACACCTCGTTCATGGAAGGTTTTTCCAGAAAACGACGGATCCTGCCGTCGTCGTCTGTTTCTACAATCCCGAAGGGTGTGGGGTCCTCCACCGAATAGAGCAACATCGTGGCAATGGCACCTTTACGCCGGTGGAACGCTACCGCCTCGCTCAGGTCGAAGTCGGTCACCGCATCGCCGGAGATGACCAGAAACGTATCGTGCAGGGAGCTGGCAAATCGCCTCACCCCTCCCGCCGTTCCCATCGGCTCATCCTCGATGGAGTAATGGATACGCATGCCCCAGCGACTGCCTCCGCCAAAGAAATCGATGATCTCTCGCGCCCTGTACGACAACGTGACAAACACCTGCTGGATACCGTGCTTTCGTAACAACAGCAACGTATGCTCCATCACAGGGCGGTCAAATAACGGTACCATTGGCTTGGGAGTGCGCGCAGTAAGCGGGCGTAAGCGCGTGCCTTGTCCTCCCGCAAGTATAACCGCTTGCATCGTGACTCTCCTCCATACGTTACTATCCTGCCCCAAAGCAGGCGTAATGAACAGCGAACCACAGCATATTATCGGCGTCTGTTAAGAAATCTAAAGGGGATTCTGAGGTTTTGTACGAAAAATTTGCTGAAAAAAGTGGGGAAATGGCACACTGCGAGGCTGTATCGGGGACAGAATGGTAAGTTTTGTGCAGATTACCAGATACCGAAGCCCAGTATATCCAGCGCCCACCACACAACCATCATGCCCGTAGCAATCTGTAGAATACCCATATTCCAGATGCGCTCCCGGAGGGTTAGCGGACGGTAGCCCTGCATCTGGTAACGGTGCAGTAGTTGCTTGCCCACCTCGATGCCGTTGCGCAGCTGCCGCTCACTCGGAGGGCGTGTGGTAAACAGCGCTTGCAGCAGGTTGCCAATCGGTCGCCACACCAGCAAAGTGGTCACGAAAGCAAGCAGTAGCGTCACATCCCGGTAGATGCCGACGTTGAGGTTCGCCAGCGTCAGGAAAACGAGTGCTCCTGCCGCCAGGTTAGTACCGCAGCGGGGATGCACACGCGGCATGCGTCGCACGAACTCAGGCTCCAGCGGCTCACCTCGCTCGATGGCGTGTACGGTCATGTGCTCCGCCGCGTGAATGCCGGCAATGGGCGAAAGGCGCACAAACAGCAGAAACAGCACAATCGGCATCGCGCGAAGAGCCATGCCTATCCAGTCCTGCCAGTCCAGCAGCGAGGCGGTGGGGGAGAGCAACATCGCGTACAGGGGAATGCCGGTATGCTGTTGAATCCACCTTGAGCCCGAGTAGACCAGCACCAGCGCAATGAGGTTCAGCGTCATCAGCAGCACGCCCGTTAGAAAAAGCCCCAAATCGCCCGCTCCGGCGCGCACGCCTCCACCCGTCAGGTAAACACCCAGAGGGGTAGCCATTCCACCAACCATCGGCGGACGTACGGTGTCGCACGTTAACGCCAGTACATCTGAGCGGAGTACGGTACCCAGATACTCGCCGTCTTGCGAAACCACCGGCAGGGAGGAAAAGCCATATTCCTGCATGAGCTGCAGCGCATGAGTGGTGGGAGTAAACGGCAACACGAAGAGCGTGTCTCGTGTCATGGCTGCACTTACGGGCAGATACTGTTGCTGGTGCGGGTCACCTTGCTGCATCAGCCGGGCGATGTCCGACTCCGCAATAACGCCAACCAGCCGTCCGTCTTGTACAACCGGCAAGGTGCTGGCACGCGCTGCACGCGCCAGCGCGACCGCCTTCGCCAGCGGGTCCTCCGGCGAGAGCACAGGCACGCTGGTCATATATCGCTCGACGGGTAAGCTCCAGAGCATCATGTTCAATAAACCTCTGTATAAGCATACCTCAAAAAAGCCCCATTTTGTTATGGGGGGAACTTTCCTTATCTCAGGGTCGTATTGATATATAGACAATCATCTTAATATGGAGGCAGAACAGGACAATGGGCAAAGTGCTGGTGCTGTACGATACCGCTTCGGGCAATACGCGCAAGATGGCGGAGCATGTGGCAAAAGGTGCAGAATCTGTACCGGGTATCGAAGTGCGCCTGAAAAGCGTGGACGAAGCCACCGCAGACGACATCCTGTGGTGTGATGGTGTTGCGGTTGGTTCGCCGACCAACATGGGCACTCTCTCCTGGCGCATGAAGCGCTGGTGGGATGAGGTTGGAGGCAGTGTCTGGGGCAAGGTGGATGGCAAAATCGGCTGTGCTTTCTCCTCATCTGGCGGGTGGGGAGGTGGCGCGGAGTTAACGTGCATGGCTATCCTGACCGTGTTGATGAACTTCGGTTTTCTGGTGTTTGGCGTTACCGACTATGTGGGCAAGCAGTTTACCCTGCACTACGGTGCGGTACTGGCGGGTGAACCTCGCTCCGAGAACGAAATCGCCTCCTGCCAGCGGTTGGGGCAGCGCCTGGCGCAGTGGGTGGCGGTGTATGCGGACGGCAACAAGGAGGCTCATCCGCTTCGAAAAGGCGCAGGGTAAGCTGGCTGACGGGGGGCGTTGAGCCGTTCGGTTTGTGGTCGCGACGGAGCGCGACCCTCCAGTGCCAGCATGTGGAGGGCGAGGCTCCTGCCTAGCCGTTGGCAGAAGATGTTCGGCGTTCGCCCTCCGATACCCTTTCCACTTGCCGCTATGATACACCTCATCCGATTGTTCTGTATGATTCCGTTAGCTGTTGAAAATATTAGTAGACTATGCAATAATAGAACACATGCATCCGCGTTTCCCCGTCGTGGCACAAGGGTAACGCTTGTTAGCATGCGAAAGAGGAATGACCAATGGGCAGCGTACAGATTCAAGGTCAACTCTGGGGCTCTCGCGCTCGAGACTGGGCGGCCTGCGTCGAGCGGATGTGCTTGCCGCTTTTCGGTGCGACCCTTGATACCGCCTGCGTGACCCCCGGCGCGCGCCTGCTCGATGCCGGTTATGGCACCGGAATCCTGGCGCTGCTCGCCAGATTCCGCAAACCAACTCTTGGAGGTGGACGATGAACGAAGCGATGGATCAGGCGAAGGCTGAGGCGTTCGCCGGAAGGATGATGGCGCTGCTCAATGACGCATTAGTGGGAATACTGGTAAGCATCGGCCATCAAACCCGCCTTTTCGACACTATGGCGGAAATGCCAGCAGCAAGCAGTGACGCCATTGCCCAAGCCACGGGGCTTCAAGAGTGCTACGTGCGGGAGTGGCTCGGGGGCATGGTAGTGGCGCGGATTGTCTCATACGACCCGGCCACCAAGACGTACGTGCTTCCTCGCGAACACGCCGCCTTCCTCACGCGGTCAGCCGGCTCGAACAACCTCGCCTTTTTCACGCAGTACATCCGGCTGCTTTCCGCCGTTGAGGGGGATGTCATCCGTGCGTTCCGCGAGGGCGGTGGGGTCGGTTATGAGAAGTATCCCGACTTTCAACGGCTTCAGGCCGAGGAGAGCGCTGCGCTGTTCGACACGGCGTTGGTGGAGGCGATTCTGCCGTTGGCTGATGGGCTAGTGGAGCGCTTGCGTTCTGGCATTGATGTAATCGATCTCGGGACCGGACAAGGGCATGCCGTCAATGTGATGGCACGGGCGTTTCCCAACAGCCGTTTTGTGGGCGTGGATTTTTCGGCTGAAGGCATAGAGGCTGCACGCGCCGAAGCGGACAGTTGGAAGCTCCCGAACGCGCGCTTCGAGGTCGCCGACATCGCCGCCGGATTGCCCGGGGAATTTGATCTCGTAACCGCGTTCGATGTCGTTCACGACCTCGCCAAGCCCAGGGTCGTTCTGGCGAACATCTACCGCGCCCTGCGTCCGGAAGGCGTTTTCCTGATGATGGACATGGCGGCTTCCAGCCTCCTGGAAGAGAACCTCGACCACCCTATCGGTCCGACGCTGTACGCGGTGTCGGTCATGCATTGCATGACGGTCTCACTGGCGCAGGGTGGCGAAGGACTGGGAACGATGTGGGGGGAACAGACGGCGCAGGAATATCTGAAAGAGGCTGGGTTCTCCGACGTCCACGTCCATCATCTGGAAGGCGACCCAATGCACGTTTTTTACGTCGCGCGGGCTTAGATTGATTTTGACTGGCGGTCCAGTGACAGCATCAGCGGAGGCACCGGACGCACTGCCTCTGATGCTGGGCGTTGGGCCGATCCAGCAGGTGCGTGGTCAACAACCGCACGTAGACTGGTATGACCCGATGAGGGCTGACTGATGGCAGGTAGAAGGGCAGGAGACCAGCTCCTGCCCTTACCAATCCGCCCCTGTCGTACTACTCAGTCCGTTGGCGTCTCCAGCATCTGCTGCGCGGGTACCGCCTCTTCCTCCGCCTGGCACGGAAACTGATGTCTGTGATGGATGACCCGCACCGCAAAGTCGTATGTGAAGTAGCTGTATATCCAGTTGCTCAGCACCATCAGCCGGTTGCGGAAGCCTGTCAGGTAGTAGATATGCACCGCAAGCCACGTCAACCATGCCAGATAACCGGAGAAGCGCAGCCCTTTCACCTCGCCGACCGCATGCTTGCGCCCAATGGTTGCCAGGTTACCCTTATCGCGGTACCGGAACGGCAGTTGGGGCTTGCCGTGGATACGCCGCAAGATATTACGTGCTGCCCACGCTCCTTGCTGCATGGCTACAGGCGCGACTTGCGGAAGGGTTTTGCCGTCCTGCTCAAGACCGTTCAAGTCGCCCACCACATAGATATCAGGTAGGTCGGGGATATACAACTCCGGCGTGGTGGCAATGCGTCCGTTGCGTCCCGCAGGCAAACCGGGCAGGGCGATACCTGTTACACCCGCCGTCCAGATAACCACATAGCTGGGGATAAAGGTTCCATCCCTCAGACACACCCCAAAGGGCGTCACTTCTGAGACCGCACGAGATGTCATGACCGCCACTCCCATCTGCTCCAGCGTACGCCGCGTATACGCCGACAAGGAAGGGGACAGGTAGCCAAGCAAACGGTCAGTGGCTTCCACCAGCACGATACGTATCTCTTCGGAGGCAACCTCCGGGTAGTCGCGGGCGAGAACGTGCCGTTTCAGCTCTGCCAGTGCACCCGCTAATTCCACGCCCGTTGGACCACCGCCGACCACGACAAAGGTGAGAAGCGCGCGTCGACGTGCTGGGTCTGTCGTGCGTACCGCCTCTTCTACCGCGCTCAGTACCCTGTCGCGGATGCGCATCGCATCGCCTAACGACTTCAGGGGGATAGCGTTCTCGCGGACGCCCGGGATCCCGTAGTCGTGCGAGGTGCTTCCCACCGACACCACCAGATAGTCGTACGATATCGCCTTACCATCCACCCACACGCGCTTGTCTAGCGGGTCTACCGAGTCCACATTGCCCATCCAGAAACGCACTCTCGGGTAGCGACGCAGTATCGCGCGGATGGGCCACGCTATCTGCGGAGCCTCCAGCCCGGCTGTTGCTACCTGATACAGCAACGGCTGGAACAGATGGTAGTTGTTTCTATCTATCAAGGTCACGTGCACACTACGGTCTCTCGCCAGATGTTTCACCGCGCTGAGACCCCCGAAGCCTGCACCGAGAACTACGACGTGTCTGGTCGCCACGATAGACCTCCTTTGCCACAGGGAGGTGGGATGCAACAGGCAAAGAGCTATTTATCTACACTAATTGTACCTCTTCCAGCAACAACAGGTCTCGACTTGGGAACTTTTTGCAGCTATGTAGATGTATAGAAGCATAGATGAACATCTTAGAATGGAGACACCCGAAACGAATGGATGAATCGACACTAATGCGCATAGCCAAAGCGATTGCCGACCCGACGCGCTTCGCTATCCTCAAAGCGATTGCGTCGCGGGAGGAAATCTCGTGTGGGCAGCTGGCGGAGCTGTTTCCCATCGCCCAGGCGACCGTCTCACACCACCTGAACGTGCTGATGAACGCCGGGCTGGTGGAGATGCGCAAGCAGGGTCAGCACCATTACTTCCGCTTACAGCGGAAGGCAGTGCGGCTCTTTGGCGAGTGGTTATTGCGTTCGCTGGCTGCTGAGGCGCCGGATACTCAGGCAACAAGCGCGCATGTGTCGCGTGAAAACATACCTTCAGAAGGAGGATGAGAGTATGCACACACGATTCAGCCTGTCGATTCTGGTTGCAGGTTTGCTCAGCACACTATGGGCGTACCCTGTTGCTGCACAGACCTACCAGATCGACCCCGTACACACCTCGCTGGTGTTTCGGATAAAGCACATGAACACCGCCTACGTCTACGGTCGGTTCAATCAGGTAACCGGCTCTATCACGGTGGATGAGCGCAACCCTGCGCGCAGTTCGGTTGCTATTGAAGTGGACGCAAGCAGTGTGTTCACCGCAAACGAACAGCGCGATAACCACCTGCGCAGCCCGGACTTCCTGAACGTTCGGCAGTTCCCCACCATTACATTCAAGAGCACCGAGGTACGCCGGGTCAACGCGAACACGGTGCAGGTGAAGGGCAACTTGACGATACGCGGCGTCACTCGCCCTGTTACCGCCAACGTCACCTTGACGGGCAAGGGCAAGAACCCGCAGGGGCGCGAAATCATCGGCTTTGAGACCACTTTCACCATCCGTCGCAGTGAGTTCGGCATCCGCTACGGCTTGCCTGCACTGGGTGACGAGGTGCGTATAACCCTCAGTGTAGAAGCGGGGCGACAGTAGGAGAGGCGAACGATGTCCTTTTTCGCACAACAGCTCTTCTGGGGAGCGCTGCTCCCCGCGGCTATCACGTTTGCCGTTCTGGTAGTGAGCTGGCGTGCGTGGCGAAGGGATGGGGTGCCCACGCACTGGGGCACCCCACTTGCCCTCGCTTTGGGGTATCTTTTTGCCCACTGGCGTATCATCGGCTTACCGATAAGCTTTCCCCCTGTAGACTCGAACGAGTGGCTGTTCGTTGTGGCGATTGTTGTCGCGGTGTGGGGCGTTGTCGAGCATTTCACCTCCAGGCGAACCCTGTTGCGCGATGCGGGACGTGCCGTGCTGGTGGTGGTCATCTCGCGGCTGGTGCTGCGTCCACTGATGGGTAACCTCTGGCAAGGAGCGTCCGCAACCCTCTGGTGGCTCTCGCTGGCTCTGGGCTGGTGGTTGTGGTGGAGTGTGCAGGCACGTCTGTCAGCCAGTGTACCGGGGCTGTCAGTGCCGCTGGTACTGTCGATGGTGGCTGGCGGTGGCGGCTTTGTGCTATTGTGGTCCAACAGCTCCTCGCTGTCACAGTTAAGCGGGGCGGTCGCGGCGGTAACCGGCGCGATGGTTCCCCTGATGCTCTGGCGAAGCAGAGTGAGCATCGGCTCCGAAGGCGTTGCCTTTGTGGCTGGGGTGCTCGGACTTGTCTGGGTCAATGCGATAGCCTTCGTGCCGGTTCCTGTGTGGCGTATCGCCGCGCTGGCAGTCGCCTCCTTGACCCCGTGGCTTGCTCTGCTACCCTGGCTGAAGCCAAAACCCGCGTGGCTCACCGTTACGGTGTGTGCGGTCATGACGGCAATTATCCTGGCCATGGTTATGCTTCCAACCTACCGCGCCTACATCGCCTCGGCAGGGGCGTACGGATATTAGCCTCCCGAGAAGGAGTCCTCTCTGCAGGCGTCTTATACAGCTGCCTGGAGGAGGAAAAAGATGCCTGCGAGATTACCACGTCTAAGAGTTTTTCGCGACGCCGCGCATCCGTGCAGCGGGCGCTACCTGGTGACCGATAGGGGAAAGCCCTTCTTTTATCTGGGTGATACCGCCTGGGAGCTGTTTCATCGCCTCACGCGCGAAGAGGCTGAGCTCTATCTGAAAGACCGCGCCGGTAAGGGTTTTACGGTCATCCAGGCGGTTGCGCTGGCGGAGTTCGACGGGTTGGGTGCACCCAACGTCTACGGACACACTCCTCTGCGTCACAACGATCCTGCTCAGCCCAACGAGGATTACTTCCGCCATGTGGATTTCATTGTGAGCAGGGCAGAGGAGCTGGGGCTGTACATCGGTATGTTGCCCACCTGGGGCGATAAGGTGAACAAGAAGTGGGGTGTCGGTCCCGAGATTTTCACCCCTGACAACGCCCGCATCTACGGCGAGTTCCTGGGCAAGCGCTATCGGGGGAAACCCATCATCTGGATTTTAGGGGGTGACCGCCCGATAGAGAACGAGACCCATCTGGCGATATGGCGGGCGATGGCGGACGGACTGCGCAGGGGCGATGGTGGAGAACATCTCATCACCTACCACCCGATGGGTGGGCAGTCCAGCTCGCAGTGGCTGCATGAGGAGGAGTGGCTGGATTTCAACATGCTCCAGTCAGGGCATCATGCCCGGTTCGTTCCCAACTATGAGATGATCGAGCGCGATTACCACCGCAAGCCCGTGAAGCCGTGTATGGACGGCGAGCCGCGCTACGAAGACCATCCCATCAACTGGGACCCGAAGAACGGCTGGTTCACAGACTACGATGTGCGTCAGGCGGCGTACTGGGCGTTGCTGGCAGGTGCGCATGGGCATACCTACGGCTGTCATGACATCTGGCAGATGTATGAACCCGGCAAGCGACAGCCAATCTCCCATGCACGCACCCCGTGGAAAGAAGCGCTTCACCTGCCCGGCGCGTCACAGATGCGCTATGTGAAGGCGTTGATGCTCTCTCGTCCGATGCTCTTGCGTGTGCCTGACCAGTCGTTGATAGTCGGCGACGCGGGCAAGGGCGCAGAGCACGTTCGCGCTGCACGGGGGGCGGACGGCAGCTATGCCTTCGTCTACCTGCCCGTGCCCAGGTCGGTGACTGTGAACCTTGAGAAGTTAAACGGCAAGAGCCTGCGTGCGTGGTGGTTCAACCCGCGCAACGGGCAGGCACAGCAAATTGGCGAGTTTGCCCGACGTGGCGAGCGCACGTTCACCCCACCCGGCGGCGACTCGCGCGAGGAGGACTGGGTTCTGGTGCTGGACGAAGTGGGTAAGCGTTTCCGAAAACCGGGAGCTTAAAGGAGGAGCTTATGAAAGCGCCTCTGCAGGTACACCCGAAGAACCCACGCTATTTCACCGACGATGGGAAGCGTGCTATTTACGTAACCGGCTCCCACACATGGAGTAACCTGCAGGACATGGGCATATCGGACCCG
>BEHS01000116.1 GCA_002898895.1 bacterium HR16
TCCACTTTAATGGTGATACGTCCGTCCTGCGGCACGCGCCTTTCGGCGATGTCCATGTCCGCCATGACCTTGATACGTGAAATGCACGCCGCCATCAGGTTACGAGGGATATTGCGCACGTGTTGCAGTTCGCCATCGATGCGGTAGCGCACCTCCATGTGCGTACGGCGCGGTTCGAGATGGATATCGCTGGCACGCCCGTTGATTGCCTCCACCAGCAACAGGTTTACAATACGCACCACCGGCGCGTCTTCCACCGCCCGGCGAAGGTCATCCAGGTTCTCCTCCTCGCCCTCCGATAGCGAACCGACTTCGGAAATCACCTCGTCCAGCGACTCGGAACCCGTGGCGCTCGCGCTGTAATGAAAGTCGAGCACTTTGAGTAAGTCATTGGGGTTGGTGTAAACCGCTTTGACATACATGCCGGTATGACGCTGCAAAACATCGATGGCATCTACATCCAGCGGGTTCACCATCGCAACAACCAGCTTATTGTCCTCAATGCGCAAAGGTAATACTTGCAGGCTCTTTGCCAGCGTGAGGGGTACTTTGGCTACTGCCTCGGGTTGCACGCTTTCAGGAGTAACTTTCTCGTAATCTACATCGTACTGTTCTGCCCGCGCCTCCGCGATGTGGTCGGCGTTGACATAGCCCAGACGTAGCAGCACTTCCCCAATGAGCCCGCCAGTGCGCTGTTGCTCTTGCAGCGCTTCTTCCAGCTGGGCGGGGCTAATGTAGCCCAGGTCTACCAGTATTTCTCCCAGTTTACGCCGTCCGAACATGGCTTCATGTCCCTGTTAAAGTAGCACGTCAAGTGTGAATCTTCCCGTTCCCCAATGGGGAGGGTGAACTTGCTGGTGAGCCGAAACGCCCCACCCGGCCTCCCCGCACGCGGGGAGGAGCATTACGTCCCCCCGCTTGCGGGGGGACTACAGGGGGGCTAACGGCTTGGCAGGAGCCTCGCCCTTCAAACGCTTACACTGGAGGGATGACCTCGTCGCATCCTTCCAGCGTGCGCCCACACACAGGGAATCGCTTCTGCCATATTATCGGCACAAAAAGGGATGTATTGCAGTGGGTAGATGGGGTTACAATTCCCGTCGCCATTCGAGGGCGGAGATAAGCGTCGCCTGGTCGGCATAGTCCAGGTCACCGCCAACGGGCATCCCATGCGCCAGCTGCGTCACGCGGATTCCCAGCGGTTTAATCAGTTTTGAGAGGTACAACGCGGTGGCATCTCCCTCGATGGTGGGGTTCATGGCGATAATCACCTCTCGAACCTGCCCCGATTGCAACCTCTGCAGCAACTCGCGGATACGCAGATGTTCCGCGCTGACGCCGTCCATCGGAGAAATAACCCCTTGCAGCACGTGATATTGCCCGCGAAACTCCTGGGTGCGTTCGATCGCCATCAGGTCGCGCACGTCCGCCACCACACACAGCACCGAGGCATCACGCGAGGGGTTACGGCAGATGGGGCACAGTTCCTCATCGGTGAAGTTGAAACAGCGTTTGCAGGTGGTGATGCGCTCTTTCACCTCCAGGATTGCCTCTGCCAGCGTGCGCGCTTCCTCTTCAGGCATACGCAGGATGTGGAACGCCATCCGCTGGGCGGATTTGGGTCCCACGCCGGGCATCTTTTCCAGCTCGCGAATCAGTTTTGCCAGAGGCTTAGCGTACTCCATCGCTCAGAACAGGTTCCCCAGGTCAAGGTTCGGCATACCGGGAAGCGAGGTCATTCGCCGGGTGGCTTCGGCGACCGCCTGCTCCCGTGCTTCGTTGACGGCGGAGACAATCAGGTCCTGCAGCATCTCCACATCGTTAGGGTCCACTACCACAGGGTTGATTTCGATGGAGATGAGTTCGCCGGTGCCGTCTACCACTGCCTTCACCACGCCACCGCCCACAGAAGATTCTATCCGCAGGTTCTTCAACTCTTCCTGCGCCTTTTGCATCTGCTGCATGGTCTGCTCTAACATCCGTTGCAGGTCGCGCGGGTTTGCGCCAAAAGGATTTCGCATTTTATCCTCCCTCAAGTTCGATGTAGCCGTTAAAGGTCTGTGCGACCTCCCGGGCGTATTGTTCACCGTTGATATCCTCTGCATCCTGCTCCTCTGCATCTGCGTGCTGGTTAGAAGGTGCGGTATTTGTTTGCAACAGCTCGCACCGCAGAGTGATCTCCCTGCCACCGAGAAAGCGCGAAATGGTTTGTTCTACAAACTGTCGTCTTTTATCAGATTGCATTTGCGAGTAGGGGAACTCTTTGTGGAATTGCAGCACCACCGTGTTTTCCCCCTCCATGCGTACCGGTCGGGCATCCCGAAGCACCTCGGCGCCGCCCCGGCTACGCTCCGCCACTCTGGCGATAATCTGCTCCCAGCGTGCCTGCACCATCTTGAGCAGTTCCAGCGTGTCGGGAGCAGGTTGCAGGGTCGCCACCGGTTCCGAAGAGGGTTTCGCGCTGCCGGTGCTCGCTTCGGGTGGAGGCGACGGTGAGGGCGCAGGTTTTATCTGCTCGGTGGAGGCAGGGGCGGTTGTCGTGGCAACGGTGTCTTTCGCTGTTGCCCTGCCGGCAGGAGATGTTGTCTCAACAGCCGGCTTCACCGGTTTCTGGGCATCGGCGGTTAGCGCGCCCGGTTCGCTCTCACGTTTGATGCTGGCTATCTGCACCATCGCCATATCCAGCAGCACGCGCTGCTGGGGCACGTTGCGCAGCTGCGCCTGGGCGTGTACTAGAACGTCCAGCATCCTGCTCAGCGCATCGGGAGTAAAATGCTGTGCCTGCGCTTTTAGCGCAACAAGCTGCGCCGCAGGTAAGCTTTCGTCCAGCGCACCGACGCGGGCATACAGAAGGTCGCGCACACGCTGGGCAATCGCTTCCAGAATAGTGCGCACACTGCTACCTCTGCGCAGCATCTCGTCTGCCGCCGTCAGTGCTTTTGCCACGTCACCGCGCGCGGCGGCGTTAATCACCGCGCCCACCGCCTCCTCGTCCACAATGCCCAGCACCGAGCGCACGGTCTCGTAGTCCACATGCCCGCCCGCGTACGCCAGCACCTGCTCCAGCAGGCTCAGCGCGTCACGGAAGGAGCCATCCGCAACACGAGCAATCGCCTGCACCGCCTCCGGTTCGGCGGTCAGTCCCTCGCGCTGTAGCACGGTGTTGATACGCAATATCAGGTCTTCCAGTGAGGCGCGGCGGAAGTCGAAGCGGATACAGCGCGAGCGAATGGTGATGGGCACGCGTTGCACCTCAGTGGTGGCTAACACAAACACGACGTGCGGGGGAGGCTCTTCCAGCGTTTTGAGCAGGGCGTCGAAGGCTTTGGTGGAGAGGTCGTGCACCTCGTCGATAATATACACCTTGTAGCGCGCTTGCTGGGGCATGTATTGCGCGTTTTCGATAATGGTCTCGCGCACATCGTCGATGCCGGTTTCGGAGGCGGCGTCCATCTCTATCACGTCCACCGCCCTGCCCTCGCGGATAGCGACACACATCGGGCACTGGTCGCAAGGGGTTGGGGTTGGTCCCTGCTCGCAGTTCAGCGCTTTCGCCAGCAGACGAGCGGTAGTGGTCTTGCCGGTGCCGCGCGGTCCGCAGAACAGATAGGCATGAGCGATTTTGCCCGTTCGGATGGCGTTTTGCAGCGTCTGCGTTACGTGCTGCTGCCCGATGACATCCTCGAACGTCTGCGAGCGGTATTTCCTGTACAGCGTGATGTGTGCCATAGTCTACAGGTTGGCGGAAAGCCATTCCTTTAATGCGTCCACCAGCCCGGGCGCGAGGGGAACCTGCGGGTTCGTCAACACGTCCTGCGTGTCGCCCGTTGGAGACACCTTGAACGCATGGGCTGTGCCGGAGATTACTTTCAACACCACCTTGCTGTTTCCTGCACCTCGCGCTTGCTGGTACAGCAGCTCGCCGTCCTGTTTGGGCGAGACCCTTTTATCCAGCTCACCGAACAGCAACAGCACAGGGATTTTCACCGCCTTTAGTCGCGCCACAGGGTTCTCGAAGTAGAACTCCTGCAGGTATGGGCGGTCGGGCAGCATGAAGTAGGGTGCCACGTCCTCGTGCAGAGGGGGCATTGGCAGGCGATAGTAGAGGGCGGCGATTGCGGTATCGAAATCCCCCAGGCGGCGCTGAATCTTATCCGCCGACATGCCCTCACTGCGCCATCGCTGTTGCAGGTTCTCGCGCAGGATGATAGCCGGCGTGCGTCCGGGAGGCGCCAGACACACCAGCACCTTAGGCGGTTCCGGCATTTCACCGGCCATCGCCATACCGATTAGCGCGCCGTCTTCATAGCCCAACAAGCCTACACGTTGAGGGTCTACCTCCGCTTGCTGGCGCAGGAAGCGGTAGGCGGCTACTGCGTCGCGGGCGAGCTGTGAGAGAGAGGTTTTATCCTGCTCCTTCTCGGGGAGTTTGCTTGCGCCGATTCCGCGCTTGTCGTAACGCAGGGTGACGTAGCCCAGTTGCGCCAGTCGTTGCGCCAGCTGGCGGTAGAGGTCGGTGTTCAGCCCGTCACCGTTGCCGTTACGGTCTACCGCACCACTGCCCGGAATCATCAGCAGGGCGGGAGATTTAGTGGCTCCGTCGGGAGTAGTTAGAGTACCAACCAGTACTACCCCATCGCTCTGGAAACGAACCTCGCGCTCTGCCGACCGGGCAACCGGTATCAGTGACAGCGCGAACCACAGACACAACAGCAGGCATCGTCCGATGTTCATCATCATTGGGCACACAAACGGGAAGTGATAGAGTAGCCGTGCACCTGCCGTTGATGCGCGCCTTCCAGGTGTCGACCTGCGCAGTTGACTCCGGCTGGGTAGGTCTGCGGCACACGGAGATCGTGTTGACCGTTGCTTCCTTCCGGACCTGGCGGGGTTGGCACGTCAGCCGTTGCGCAGCGCCCAACCATCAACGCCACTTACGCAGGCACTGCCCACAAGACGGCACCGCGGGCAGGAGTTCACCCCCGCTATAGCGGATTGCGGGTACAGGGCACCGCTAGCTCCCCGGCTAGCACGGCTACTCTATCACTTATTGTAACACATCGGGCGAGGCTATTCCAGCTCTGTATACTCCACCGCCTCACCCTTGCCGCTCAGCAGCTGCTCGCGCGTGAGTAGAAGATGCTTGCGCACCCGGCGCACAGGCACGGTGTAGGTCTTGCCATCTTTGTCTACGGTGGTTACCTGGTCCACACGCAGGTATCGTTTGTCCGTTAACCCCTCTCCGCGCCAGCCGATGCGGTCTTGCGTCTGCGGCGGGGCGTACAGCGGGTTGAAGCGCACCGTGACCACGTAGCGCGGAGCCTTGAAGCTGTACATCATCGGGTCCTTGCTCATGTCTATTTTGCGCTTGAACTTGCCCTTGATGATGGCTATCTGCTCCTGCATGATGGTCACATCCGGCACGTCGAAGGTAAACACCTTCTGCCGCCACACTTCGCCTGCCTCTTTCTCATCGGTGGGCAGGATGGAAGATTTGTAGCCCTCATCGCGCAGCACTACATCCACACGACCGGGGCGGAAGTCCACCTTCTGCATCTGCTCATCGAAGTAGTTGCCCAGGTCTACTGTGCCGGAGACCTCGATAATCTTGGGCTCTACCACGCGCACCTTTACGTCGAATTTGACGTCGATAGGCGGCTGTGTGTCCGGCGGCTGTTTCAGGTAGCGCCTGTACTGGCGAAGTTCGGTGAGAGTATAGTTGTGCTTGGCAACGTCTATCTGCACCTTCGCCATGTACTCTTTCTTGTGCTGCTGGTAGTACTGCTCATGTTTCTGCAGAATGTCCTGCCAGGTGAGCAGTGCCTGGTCAATCAATCCCGCTTTCTCCCAGGCGTGCGCCAGCATGTGTCTTCGGGCGGGTGGAATACCCGGCGAGTACTCGTCCGGGCGGTTGGGGAACTCATACGCCTTCTGGAACCACTGCACCGAGTTGTTTGCCTGCTTAATCTTGTCGTACCACATCCAGCCCATCTCGAAGTACATGTCGTACACGTCCGGGTTGTTCTCCACGCCCTCCTCCAGCAGTTTCAATGCGGCGGAGAGGTAGCGTCGGTCCGAGCGTTGCTCGGTATCGGTGAAGTTGTATCCGATATGCCACGCGCCGGTGCTGTACACGTCTAGGTTATGCGGGTCCAGCCACGTCACCAGTCGGATGATGGGCAGGATGGCGTCGTAGTTGCCCTCGTGGAAGAACGAGTCGGCACGCACCCACAGCGCACCCGCCACCACTTCGCGGAAGCCAAGCATCGTGCCGAAGATGTACTCGGTGGGCAAGCCGGTCATCTTGCCGAACAGTCCCTGCACCTTCGGCTCGAACTGCTTGCGGTGCGGGTCAATCGCGGTTTGCAGCGCCGCGCTCAGCACCCAGAGCGCGAGAACAGCCAGTATCAACTGCAGTCGTCGCATGGTTACACCTCGCGCCGGTCGAAGATAATGACCGCGATGATGAGCAGCACCGCGATATACAGGATGGCGTAGCCGATGTTCTGGATATAGTACACCCCTTCGTTGATGATGCGTGTTTCGGGGTGAATAATCTTGTTCTGGATGTTAAAGTTGCCGAACTGCGGCAACAGGTAGTGCAGCACCGCGCCGATGCCCTTCTGGATGACGGTGCGGTTTTCGCCTTTCATCAACGACTCGGTGACGCTGGAGAGCGTTCCCACGATATACACCCCCAGCGACATGAAGAAGTTGACAAAGGGGGTAAGGAACACCGAGAAGAAAATCGCCAGCGACACCAGGATGCTCATCTGGAAGAAAATCATCATGAACCCCTTCCAGAGGTCCAGAGCCTGTTTCGGGGTAGCACGCCAGGCGACCACCGCGAAGAAAACGATGCCCATGAACAGGATGTTGAACAGCATCGTCAGGATACCGCCCAGAAACTTGCCCAGCACGAACTCGTATCGCTGCACCGGCTTGGAGAGCACCGTGTAGATGGTGCGTCGCTCGATCTCGGCAGGTATCAACGAGATGCCCATCACGATACAGATGAACATCGAGGCGAGCTGGATGACGCCCAGCCCGAGGCTCTTGAGCAGGGTCAGCTCCTCGCGTGGGGAGAGGAAGCTGAACAGGGGCGACAAGATAATCAGCACCAGTGCCCCAAACAGGAACAACAACACCACACGTCGGCTCAGCGCCTCTCGCACGGTGTTGTAAGCGATTGCCGTCACCGCCGTCATTTCTTTTCAACCTCCTCAATTGTGGAAACGAAGAGTTCTTCGAGGGTGCGTCGCTGCGGGATCAGCGAGCGGATAGTCCCGTTCGCGCTGCGGATGATGTCCACCACCCTGTTCACGGAGGCGTCATCCGGCTGCTGAACCACGATGCGCCCGTCCTGTCGCTGCACGATACCGCCCGCATCGCGGATTTTGGCGATAACGCCGTCGTCCGAAACGTTCTCGGCGACGATCTCCACGCGCCCGCTGGGCAGTAGTTCGTCCAGCTTGCCCGCTTTCAGCAGCTTGCCGCGGTTCAGGATGGACACGCGGTCGCAGATGAGCTCCACTTCCAGCAGCTGGTGTGAGCTGAGGAAGACGGTCTTGCCCTGCTGCTTCAGGCGGATGATCAGGTCGCGGATTTCGATACGCGCCATCGGGTCCAGACCGGACGTTGGCTCGTCCATGAACAGCAGCTCGGGGTCGTTGATCAACGCCTGGGCGATGCCAATGCGCTGGAGCATTCCCTTCGAGTAGTTGCGCAGGGTCTTGTCGCCGTCACGCGACAGTCCGACCGTATCCAGCAAGGCATCTACCTTCTTCTTGCGCTCGCTGGCGGGAATGCCGAACAGGCGGGCGTAGAAATCCAGCACCTGACGTCCGGTGAGGTACTCATAAAAGTACGGGCTTTCGGGCAGATAGGCGATCTGCCTCTTGACGCCGACATCGCCAATCGGCTTGCCGAAAATCCAGGCATCTCCCTTGGTGGGAAAGATGAGCCCGAGCAGCATTTTGATGGTTGTGGTTTTGCCCGCGCCGTTGGGTCCTAAGAAACCGAAGATTTCTCCCCTGTATACCTCCAGATGCAGATCGTCCACCGCGCGGACCATTTTACCGGTTGTTCTGTTCAGGTACTCTTTGGTTAGTCCTTCGATCTTGATGGCTGACTCCATCTTACGTGCCATGCCTCCTTTTGGTTGGCGCCCTGTGATATGGGGTTTGTCGCAAAAACCACCGTCGGATAGTATACCGAAAGCCCTGCTCGGTGTCAAACGACGCCGGTTCCTGCAGCAGGGCTCGTACAGTATATACGGAAGAAAGGGCAAAAAGGTGCCATACCTACCCCGAAGGTTTTGCGGTTTTGGGGAAAAACCCGCTTCGATACGAGCCTCAGCCGCCTTGCCAGCGCACGATCATCACCCCTCGTTCGTGAAGGAGGTGTCTTCGTCGACAGGAAAGAATATCGCTGGGCGAAGCGACAGAGGTCGCAGGAGTTTCCACCAGGTGGGAGATGGTGTCTGCATATTCATCACCAGACGTTGCTTAATCCTGACCAAACTGATATAATAAATTACAAAATCAGGAGGAGGTTCTCTGATGGCATTTGGACCCAACGAGGCAGAGCTGCGTTTTGACACTCTGGCGGTGCACGGCGGACAACAGCCGGACCCGACCACGCTGGCACGCGCAGTACCTATCTACCAGACCACGTCTTACCTTTTCACCGACGCCGACCACGCGGCGCGCCTGTTCGCTCTCGAGGAGTTCGGCAACATCTACACCCGC
Organism: bacterium HR16; assembly: GCA_002898895.1. Lineage (GTDB taxonomy): Bacteria > Armatimonadota > HRBIN16 > HRBIN16 > HRBIN16 > HRBIN16. The sequence goes on from BEHS01000116.1 coordinate 8,751, forward strand.
ATCATGAACCCAACGGTAGAGGTCTTCGAGAAGCGCATGGCACTGCTGGAAGGCGGAGTCGGTGCTCTGGCAACAGCATCGGGTCAAGCTGCCGAGACGCTGGCAATCTTGACCATCCTGAAGGCGGGCGACGAACTGATTTCCGCGAACAGCCTGTACGGCGGAACGTACAACCTGTTTCGCCACACCCTGCCCAAGATGGGCATTACGGTGCGCTTTGTCGATCCGATTGACCCGGACAACTTCCGCAAAGCGCTGACGCCCAAAACCAAACTCATCTACGCCGAGATGGTGGGCAACCCCAAGCTGGATACGCTGGACGTGGAAGCGGTGGCGAATATCGCGCATGAGGCAGGCATCCCGCTGATGGTGGACAACACCATGCCTACCCCTGCGCTGATACAACCTATCAAGTGGGGAGCGGATATCGTGGTGCACTCCACCACCAAGTTCATCGGCGGGCATGGCACTTCCATCGGTGGCGTGATCGTCGATTCGGGCAAGTTCGACTGGGGCAACGGCAACTTCCCCGATTTCACCTCCCCCGATCCTTCCTATCACGGGCTGGTGCCGTGGGATTTGCCTGAGCCGCTGAAATCCATGAGCTTCATCCTGAAGGCGCGTCTGCAGATGATGCGCGACATCGGCGCGTGCATGAGTCCGTTCAACGCCTTCCTGTTCCTGCAGGGGCTGGAAACACTGCACCTGCGCATGGAGCGCCACAGTGACAACGCTATGAAGGTCGCCCACTTCCTGGAAGAACACCCCTGCGTGAGCTGGGTGAGCTATCCCGGTCTGCCCTCCCACCCCACGCACGAGACGGCGAAGAAATATCACAAGGGCGGTCGCTATGGCGCGATTATCGGCTTTGGCATTAAGGGCGGCTACGAGGCAGGCAAACAGTTCATCAACGAGCTGAAGCTATTCTCGCTGTTGGCTAATATCGGCGACGCCAAGTCGCTGGTTATCCATCCTGCATCTACCACGCATCAGCAGCTCACGCCCGAAGAGCAGCTGGAAACCGGCGTCACGCCCGACTTCATTCGCCTGTCCATTGGCATCGAGGACGTAGAAGACATCATCGCCGACCTGGACCAGGCGTTGCGCAAGGCGGCGCGGGTGTGAACTTTCGCCATGCGGTCGCGTCTATAAATCAGACAAACTCCAAAATATCAAGGAGGGGGTTCAAAGATGCGAACCGCATGGCACAATCGACTGGTGTGGGTACTGGGCATCGTGGTTGCTCTGGGCGCCGTGCTGGTACTGTGGCAGCGCACTCAGGCCCAGATGGAGGTGCCTCCCGCGCCGAACGACATGATGGCGATGCAACCGGGGCAGCCGCTGCCGCCACCGCCCGGTCCGGGTATGCCACCGGGGCCACCGCCCGCAGGACAGCCATTCCCGGGGCAGCCGTTTCCCGGAATCGGTGAGCGGATTGCGCTGGGGCAGGTCGCTGTAGCAGCGAACAGCGAGTACGTGTATGTAGTGCGGGGCAATATGCTTTACCAGTTCTCGGCAAAGACACTGGAGCTGGTGAAGTCTGCCGAGTTGCCTCGCCCGCAGATTCGCCCGCGCGCCGCAGGTGCAGAGACACAACCACAGACTCAGCCCCGCCTGCGCCGCCGTTTACAGGAGCAGGGGCAACCGCCTGCAGGGCAGCAGTAACAGGCTCCCAACCCTTTGGAGGGACGCGCTCCGTCGCGTCCCCCGCGGTCGCCTGGGTTAGATAGAGGTATCTATACGGCTAAAGCCGTTCCCTCTCAAACGAAGCCAGCCTCCGCTGGCTCTGGAACCCTGCGAAGGCTGGGTTTAGTCTGCAAGGGCGCGGCTTTAGCCGCAGACAGTACGCGCCGTGGTGTGAGGGAGCAACCCCGATATGTTGAATCTTCTGTGCGTATCCACTTAGCACGACCACGCGGTTGCGGCAGATGTATACAGGTTCACGCCCCCTTCAATCCCTATCGGGTCCCTTGTCAAAAACCTTCCCGTCGCGGGGTCAGGGTAACGGTGCGTCAGTAAGAGTATACCTGTCTTTACGTCGGTGTAGTAGCCCCACTGACCTTTGTAGCCGCAGGGCGTGGGGTTGAAGCAGGAAACATCCTAACGATACCGGATCAACTCCTCTACGGTCATGGAAATGTCTTTCGCTATCTGGCGCAACAGAATCGGTGAGATGTCTCTGCCGGAGTGAAAGGGCACTGTGGTGCATCTGCCATCCGCGTGGCGATACTGGCGGTGGGAACCCCGCTGCCGAACCATCACGAAACCCAACTTCAGCAGGATTGCCTCCACCTCCGACGGCTTGAGAACAGGGATGTTGCCCATCACGCCACCGTAATCACCTGCGTGCCCACAAATTCGCTCTGCGCATGCAATTCGCCGTCCTCCTGGAGCATTTCCAGCACCTCGCGCAGGTTCTGACGCAGTTCATCCAAGCTCTCTGCCTGGCTATGAGCGCCAACGATGCCGGGTATCCAACCCACATACAGCCCCGTGTCAGGGCATTTTTCCACAATAGCGATAAAGGTTCGCATGTATTGCCTCCATCCTCAACACCTCATCTGAACAGTTCTATTGTAACTCCATTGCAGTGCAATAGGCAAGATGGATTCCCCCGTCAGAAACCTCCCCGTCGCGGGGTCAAAGTAGCGGTGCGTCAGTAAGAGTATACCCGTTTCTACATCCGTTTAGTAGCCCCATTGCGCTTTGTAACCGAAGGGCGTGGGGTTCGTGCCGGACTTCTTACCTTAGCCCAATTGCCATCGCCTTATGGCACAATGCGCAATTTGAACTCTACAGTATTGGTGATCCCTAGCCACAGACCCTCATGATATGGCATCCGAGATAAAGGGCGCGAGTCGTACCATAGCTTTACACGATAGAGCCCGGTTGGTAGAAGGATATACGTACCGCCCTTCCCTACCAATATTAGGTATCCGCTAATAGCAAAGTCGGGGAGAAGGGTTACCTTGTAAGCCCGACGCAGGTCTACCCCTATCGCGGTAATCACTACCTGTATTGGTTCACTCAGGCGGGTAAGTGGCGTCACCCGAACTTGAAACGGAACCTCTCGAGCCCCGTTGAAACTTGCGAGAAGAGGGAGAGCCAATTGCCTCGGCTTGCTGCTGTGATTAGTCAATGTGTAGTATATTCTACACTCTCGCCCACGACGGGCCTGCCTGCTCCGGGCTTCATCCACTTGCAGAACGATTTCTGGTGCAAGCATGGTACACCTCCTTTGTTAGCTATTTAGGGCAAGGGGGAGCCGCTGGTTCATTATATCCCCACTCCTCGCACGCATACGGGAGTAACTCATCGGTATATCCACAGCT
>BEHS01000117.1 GCA_002898895.1 bacterium HR16
CGCCCATATTGTGCCGAATGTGGTTAGCCAGGTGTTTGTGACCATCAAGAACGAGGGCGGCGGTGCGATGACCGGAGGAAGGCTTACCTCTGCCACGCTAAACGGACAGCCTGCAGTGCTTCTACCTGACCCGGGGCTATCGGGCTTGGCAGCGGGACAGAGCACGCAACTGATTTTCGAATTCGTGACGCCCAACATTCGGAGCGGACAGTCGTTCCTTATTCTGGTCATGGGCACCAGCAGTCAGGGTACCTGGAGCGTGTCACGTATCGTGACCGTTCCGTAGGGTTGCCCTCATCTCTGCCCCTCTCCCGAGGCTTCGGGAGAGGGGGCGGTACAAAATATGAACAGGAGGTTCTTTCCGATGAACAAAAAGTTTCGGCATCTCGGTATATTCCTTGCGCTTTGCCTGAGCCTGCTGCCCTCACTGGCGCGGGCGCAGTGGGATTTCTTCGTTACTCCCGACGAACTGGTGCTGCCTGCAGGCACTGGCTACTATACCGTATGGAGCTATCTGCAATACTGGGGTAGTGACCCTATCGATATCCGGTTCGTTTCCTTCAGTGATGGACTGGTAGCGGTCGGTGTGACTGTCGATGATATGCCCTTTTACGACTGGGTATTCAACGACCTGACCGACCTCACGCTGCACTTCGAGCCGTACGAAACCCACAGCTTCCCGCTCTTTAGCATCGAGGTTGCGTCGGACGCTCCTTCTGCACTTTATACGCCTACCGCCGTCTTGGAGTTCGACGAGATTGGCGGGGCATCTGGTGTGGCGTTGGGAGCCTCCTGGCTACTGGAAGTACAGGGCGCACCCGTTCCCGAACCCGCGACGATGGTGGTTCTCGCGTCTGGGTTGGCAGTGCTATTTGTCAAAAGCAGAATACATCGGAAGGTTTGAAATGCTCCTCTCCTGAAGCGGTGGAAGGGGGTACCTGTTTTCCCGTTATATCCCCTCCTTCCCCTTTGCCTCAGGATAAGGTTATAATACAGGTGAGGTGATTGCGATGCCTGTAACTCGGACGCGGGGTCCTGTACATTATCCTTGCTCGGACGGAAAACCAATGGCGGAGACTCCTGAACATCTGGAAGCGATGATCTATCTCATCGCTGCTCTGCAAGCGTATTTTGCCCATCGTGAAGACGTGTACGTGGCGGGCAATCAGTTCATGTACTGGATTGAAGGCAACCCTACCCAGCGCGTGGCTCCAGACGTATACGTGGTGTTTGGAGTGCCAAAGACGCCTCCGCGCCCGACGTGGAAAGTGTGGGAGGAGGGCAAGGCTCCAGATGTCATTTTCGAGCTGACTTCACGCTCTACGGCGGGTGAGGACCTGGACAGGAAGTATCGGCTCTATCAGCGGCTGGGCGTCAAAGAGTATATCATGATTGACGTCACCCGAGAGTACCTGATTGAACCTGTTATCCTGCATCGGCTGGTAGGACGTGAGTACCAGCAGGTTCCCAACGAACGACCGAATGACCGTGAATGGTGGGTAACCAGCGAGCAGCTGGGGCTGCGCGTGATGGTTCGCGCCGAAGACACGGGTTATCTTGTACGCTTGTGGGACCCGGTGCAGCAGACCTTCCTGCCATCGATCCGCGAGGCGACAGAGGAACTACTGCAGATGTACGAGCAGCTGGAGCAAGTCCGACAGCGCGAGGCGGAGGCGAGACGTCAGGCGATAGAGCTCCGGCGTCGTGCTGAAGAAGAGGCCCGTCGCGCCGAAGAGGAAGCCCGTCGGGCGCAGGAGGAAGCACGTCGCGCCGAAGAGGAAGCCCGCCGGGCGCAGGAGGAAGCACGTCGCGCCGAAGAAGAGGCACGTCGCGCTGAAGAGGAAGCGCGGAAACGCGCCGAGCTGGAAGCGCGCTTGCGTGAGCTGGAGGAAGAGCTGCGTCGGTTGAAGGGTGACGGCAAGAGTGCCAACCCCTAGCCGCTCTTAAGTGGTTACGCGCAGAAGATTCAACATACAGGGGTGTTTCTTTACCCAACGGCTCGACCTGTCTGCGACTGAAGCCGCGCCTTCTCAAGCGAAACCCTGCCTTCGCAGGGTTTTGTTCGCAGGGCAACGGCTTTAACCGTGTGTGTTTGCCATGTTGAAACCTTCATGTGCGTCCACTCAGCAGGAGAATCGACGCCGGTAGCGAATCAGTAACGTCAGCACAAGATAGACGGAAAGGGGAAGGGTGAAGCATGGAACTGGTGAAGCCTCGTGTGGTCCCTCCACTGGATGAGTCATTCCGCCCCGCCGTGCTGGCAAACCGTGCGTTTCGCGAGAAGGTGAAAGCCTCCGGTCAGGGCGTGCCGATGGTAATAGGCGTGGAGCGTGCGGATGGTACGCGCTCGGTATACCGTACGGAGGTGTTCGCGCCCGGCTCGGCGGATTTTGAACAGAACCTGCAGTACGTGGAACGCATTGTCAAGTTCCTGCTCTGGCAGAAAGGCGGATATAAGGTATATCTTGGCGGACCATCTCAAATTGGGGAGTATATCCAGAGCATATACTCGCCTCAAGGGGAACGAGCGTTTGACTACGACTTCATGGGCGAAACCGTGTACGAGCGCCCATTCGAGGTGGTCATCACCGATGCCGACAAGGTTCCCCCTGCCAACGAGATGGCAAAGTCGCTGGGCAGGCATCTGGACGGTTGCCGAATCGGTCTGGACCTGGGCGCCAGCGACCGCAAAGTTTCCGCCGTGATCGAAGGCAAAGATGTGTTCAGCGAAGAGGTTGTCTGGGACCCTCGCCCGCAGACCGACCCCAATTACCACTACCACGAGATTATGTCCGCGTTGCATCGGGCGGCGGCTCGGATGCCTCGTGTGGATGCCATCGGTGTGAGCTCGGCGGGCGTGTGGATTAATAACCGCGTGATGGTAGCCTCGCTCTTCCGCGGCGTGCCCCGAGATGTCTTCAACGCAAGGGCAAAAGACATCTTCCTGCGTGTGCAGAAGGAGTGGGGAGTGCCTTTGGAGGTCGCTAACGACGGCGAGGTTACCGCGCTGGCAGGCTCGATGAGCCTCGGCGTGAACGCCATCCTCGGTGTGGCGATGGGCTCCAGCGAGGCGGCGGGTTACGTGACGCCGGAAGGTAATATCACCAACTGGCTAAACGAACTGGCGTTTGCGCCGGTGGATTACGCTCCCGATGCACCCGTCGACGAGTGGTCCGGCGACAAAGGGGTTGGCGCACTGTACTTCTCACAGCAGGCTGTTTTCCGGCTGGCTCCGGTGGCTGGCATCCAGCTGGACGAGAGCCTGGGGCTGGCAGAGCGACTGAAGAGTTTTCAAGACCTGCATGCCGGGGGTGATGCGCGAACCCGCCTCGTCTACGAGACCATTGGGGTGTATCTGGGCTATGGCATCGCGCACTATGCTGATTTCTATGACCTGCAACACGTGCTGGTGCTGGGGCGCGTGACCTCGGGCGAAGGTGGGCATATCATTCTGGAGAAGGCGAAAGAGGTTCTCCAGACCGAGTTTCCCGAGTTGGCAGCGCGAGTCAGCGTCAACCTTCCGGACGAAAAGGCACGGCGCGTAGGACAGTCCATTGCGGCGGCGAGCCTGCCCGAAATCAAGAAAGAGAAGGAGGGATAAATAGATGCAACTGAACAACCCCGGCGCAGAGATTTTCGTGCCCGACGGTACGCCGGTTGAGCAGGCGTTAGCGCGCACTACCCATCTGGCGATTGGCGCACATCAAGACGACCTCGAAATCATGGCGTATCGGGGCATTCTGGAGTGCTTCCAGCGAGAGGATAAATGGTTCTGCGGGGTCAACGTGACTAACGGCGCGGGTAGCCCCCGTGATGACCTGTACAAAGACTACACAGACGAAATGATGCAGGTGGTGCGCCGCAAGGAGCAGAAGAAGGCGGCGGTTATCGGGGAGTACACCGCCCAGATTTTTCTCGACTACTCCAGCGCGGCAACCAAAGACGGCAAAAACGAGGCGGTAAAGGAGGACCTGAAGAAGGTGTTCCTCGCCACACGTCCGCAGATTGTGTACACGCACAACCTGGCAGACAAGCACGATACGCACGTAGCGGTAACCCTGCGGGTGATTGCCGCTCTGCGCGAGCTGCCTGATGATGCCAAGCCCCAGCAGGTGCTGGGCTGTGAGGTGTGGCGCGACCTGGACTGGATGGTGGACAGCGACAAGGTGCCCATGGACGTCTCGGCACACGAGAACCTTGCGGCATCGTTGCTGGGAGTGTTCGATTCGCAAATCTGCGGCGGCAAGCGTTACGACCTCGCTACGATGGGGCGACGGCGTGCGCACGCCACTTACTTCGAGTCGCACGGCGTGGATGTGTCCACCAGCCTCATCTACGCGATGGACCTGACGCCGCTCATCAAAGACCCCTCGATAGATGTGGGGCAATACGTGCAGGAGTTCATCAATCGCTTCGCGCAAGATGTACAGGCGCGGATAGCAAAGGTGCGGTAACTTCACTCTTTCTCACACAAAGACACGGGGACGCAAAGTGAGGGAGAAACAACGTAGAGGCTTTGTGCTCTTTGTGTCTTTGTGTGAGGCATAAAGGAGGAGGCAATAGATGCACTTATCCGAGTATGAGGGTTACGTCGGCATAGACATTGGTGGACAGTCTATCAAAGTGGGGACCATCCGTGACGGGGAACTGATAACGCGAGATATCGAGACCCCGCCCGATTACGCCGATGCTCGCGCACGGATGCTGGCGGCAGCCACCGAACTGGTAGGTGGTAAGCCAAAGGGACTGGGCATCGGCACACCGGGTCCGATAGACTGGCGTACAGGCTTCCTCCACTGGACCCCCAACATACCCTGGAAGAACGTCTCATACCCCGAACTGGGTGAGGCACTGGGGTGTTCGGTCTATGTAGACAACGATGCCAATGTCGCCGGGCTGGCGGAGGCGGTGCTGGGAGCGGGTAGAGACTACCGTATCGTGGCGGGCTTCACACTGGGCACGGGTATCGGCTACTTCGTGGTGATGGACGGGCTCATCTATCATGGCAAACTGGATGTGGAAGGCGGTCACCAGGTGCTGAACCCGGAGGGACCCTTATGCGGTTGTGGAGCAAGGGGTTGTCTGGAGGCGTACGCCTCCGCAACGGCGATAGAGGCTCGCATGGGCAAAGAACCTGAAGATATCGACGACCCGGCGTTCTGGGCGGAGATAGCGGGATACCTCGCCTGGGGTATTGTCAACGTCACCACTCTGGTGTGTCCGGAGGTGTTCGTGCTGGCGGGGGGTATGATTAAGAGGGGCGAGACGCTGTTTGCACCGCTGCGCGAGAAGCTGGCGCAGATGCTGAAGATTGTGCCGCCGCCGCCTGTGAAGCCGGCGGAACTGGGGCATCGTGCGGGCGTATACGGCGCCATCGTACTGGCAAAGCGGGGGCACAAGATAGAATGAAGCGATTTCGTATGAAGAAGCAGAAGATTGCCAAACCCGATGGGCGCTGGATGTATCTGTATACTTTTGAAGAGGAAACGGAGTCACATCGCCCTTTAGAGGAGGACAAAGCGAGAGAAACCGAACCAATATGGGGGGAGTCTGAAAAAGGGAGCGGTGAGAATTCGTAAGATCTCTCCCCAAAGGTAGCAGGCATGAAGCGTGGATGATGCTGCCTCAGCAAGTTTTACGGGGTGAAAAACTGTGTCGAGAAGTCAACGCGATAAGAAAGAGGTAACGGACTTACTGCCGCGTGACGTCGCCAGGGACGTTAAGAAGGCGATAGCGATTCTGCGCAGACATGGGGCGAAGCGTGTTATATTGTATGGTTCTCTTGCGCGAGGTGATTACCACATGGATTCGGACATCGATATTTGCTTCGAAGGTATCCCGGACGAGGAGTATTTCCGGGCGGTTGCGGAATGTCTAATGGACATTCCTCGCAGGATAAGTGTGATGGATTTGCGGGATACACACGGTGCTTTTCGTGAGCGCATCAACAGAGAGGGGAAAGTGTTGTATGAACGTAGAACGTCTTCGTGAAGAGATAGAATTCGGACTGAGCAACCTTGACAGGATTTACTCCCATATTCTGACCTTCAAAGATGCAGATGTGGACAGGCAGATACTGCAGTCCGCTTTAAGTTATGAATGCATCGGTTATTTTAACGCGATAGAACATCTAATTATTCGCTTTCTCAAAAACATGGGGAAACCTGTTCCTACTGGACCGGCGTCGCATAGGGATGCTTTGCATCTTTTCAAAAACGTCCTGAAAGAGCAAGGGATTGATTCTGCTGAAGATGTAATGCGTTTTATTGAGGAGATGATGGCGTTTCGTCATGTGGCTACCAAGATATACGGGTTTCTGCTGGACTGGAATAAGCTGAAAGCTATTGTGGAAGAAGTTGGAACGATGCATCCCTTAACAAAGGAATTGTTCACGAGATTGCTTGTAACCTTATCCTGATCTATATCTATTAGGCGATACATGGTACAGCTCCTGCTTTCGCTTCTGCTTCTTCTCTTGGTAGCGGTGTGCTATCTCTTGCGTCCAGTTGCCTGCGCCGCGATTACTGTCTTTTCCGGTATGGATATGGTTACTGCCCGGTTTGTTTTTGGCGGGGCTGGGCTGGCGCAGGCGACGCATAGCACGCACGGTATTCGTGCTGTGGCTGCTCTTCCTGATGGTGTTTGCAGAGGAGCCACGAAGCCTTCTACGTGGCTTACTGCCTGCTCCCAGAGCCGGCGAAGCACTACGGATTGTCAGCCTGAACTGTGCTGGCGGTTTGATAGAGGCAGCTCGCGAAGTAATACCCTATCAGCCGGACATTGTGTTGTTGCAGGAGTCGCCCGGCAAAAAGGAGGTAAAGCAACTCGCCGAAGAGCTGTTTGGAAGGCAAGGCGGCTGGATGCACGGACCCGATGCCAGTATTATCGCACGAGGCACGGTGAAGCCATACCCGTTGTCTCGTGACGAGCAGGTCTTTTTCGTCCACGCGAAAGCCATTTTACCTAATGGCAAGCAGTTAGAAGTGATAAGCCTGCGATTGTGGCCTCCCATCATGCGGGTAGACCTCTGGTTGCCCGATTGCTGGCGCGAGCACACGGAGGTGAGACGGACGCAGATGCAACAGTTGCAGTTCGTCGCGCGCAGGCTGCGCTCTCTGCCTCCAAACGCTCTCATTGTGGTTGGTGGCGATTTCAACATGCCGCCCGGTGAATCGCCGTTGAGGCTATTGAGCCGGCGATTACGCGACAGCTTCCTTGTGGCTGGCGCAGGTTGGGGCAACACCATCACGAACGAGTATCCCTTTCATCGCATCGACCAGATATGGCTTAGCCCCAACCTGCGTCCGTTACAGGTGCGTGCCCATCGCACACAGCATTCCGACCACCGGATAGTGGTGTGCGACGTGCAGTTACAGTGACCACCCTCTACGGTATTCGCGGCGGATGTACTTCTCCGCCTCCGCGCAGTTGGTGACCTTCATGCGCCGGGCGTCGTAGTAAATCTTGTGCCCGGTACGGAAAGCAACGTTGCCCAGCAGCACCATCTCGGTCAGCTTTGCCGCATACTCGAAGTCGCTCATCGCCTTGCCGCGCCCTTTGCAGGCGTCTATCCACTCCTGATGGTGTCCTCTGGGGGCGCGGGGGATGGTCGGCTCCGGCGGTCGGTAGTCGGCGAATTTGTCACGCGGAAGCAGTACCGGCTCACCGCCGTGCGGTACCCACGCCCTGCCTTTTTCGCCGATGAACAGCGTAGCATTGGGGTGAATGTCGATCTCCGGCGCAAGCTCCTTCGGCGGAAGTTTACCCCCGTCGTACCAGTAAAGGGTAACGGGTGGCATTCCCTTGCGGGCGGGGAACTCGTAGCGGATAATGCTCCATTTGGGACCTGTTTCGCGATGGTGAGGTTCACCTTCCGCCTCCACGCTCACAGGCGCGCCCAGCTCCAGCGCCCAGAAGGCGGTATCCAGAATATGACAGCCCATGTCGCCCAGCGCGCCTGTGCCGAAGTCCCACCATCCGCGCCAGTTGAAGGGATGGTAAGCGGGATGATAAGGTCGCTCCGGTGCGGGACCCAGCCACAGGTCCCAGTGCAGAGTGCGCGGCACGGGCGGGGTGTCGGTGGGGCGGTCAATGCCCTGAGGCCAGATAGGGCGGTCGGTGCTGGAATGCACCTCGCGAATAGCACCTATCGCTCCCGACCGAAGGATTTCTACCGACCGGCGCAACCCATCACTGGCGTGCCCGTTGTTGCCCATCTGGGTGACCACTTTGTAGCGCTTCGCCGCCTCTGCCAATTTACGCGCCTCGTAAACGGAGTGGGTCAACGGTTTCTCACAGTATACATGCTTGCCAAGTTGCATCGCCGCCATCGCGGCGACGGCGTGCGTGTGGTCGGGCGTGCTGACAACCACCGCGTCTATCTCGTGGTGTCGCTCGTCCAGCATCTGTCGGAAGTCCACGTACTTATAGGCGCGAGGAAACCGCTTCGCCGCCTCGCCCAGCGGGTTCTCGTCCACGTCACAAATCGCCACGATGTTCTCGGTGGATACGCCGTCGATGTTTCCCCAGCCGCGCCCTCCACACGCGATGATGCCGATGTTCAGCTTCTCGTTCTGGGAGTAGGCGGGACTCCAGCTGTGCGCTACCAGCCAGAGGCTCATTCCATACTGTGCGCTTCGTTTAAGGAACTCTCTGCGCGTTGTCTTCTCCATTGTACATCGCCTCCTTACGATGACAGTTTGCCCATGATTCGTATCACCGAAGCCGCCGGTACAGTCAGGTACAGGCGGTTGTCCTCAACGCGTACTGTCTGTGGCTCAGAAGGTTTCACCCGTTCAGGATGCTCGAAGGTGTTATGGGCGTGGATGTCGTCGGCGGTAAGGAACACTGCTTCCGCCTGCGATACCGTTGCGCCCAACACCTGCACTTCCAGTTCTGCTGGCTGTTCGGGATGCGTGTGGCACAGCGTCACACAAAGGGTGTTCTCGTTCACCGAAGCGGAACCCTCTATCCTCTGCAGGCTAAACGGTTCCTTTTGCAGGTACTGCTGCCGGCAGAAGTCACGCACCGCACCGCCGTCTGACAGAGTATCCGCCAGCGTTTCGAACCGCACCGCCTGTGCTCCTTTATGCGGTGCATACAGCTGCCACACGTAGTAGGTAGGGGTCTTGATGCACTTGTCCTCCTGCACCAGCAGCAGCGACTGCAGCACGTTAATCAGCTGGGCGATGTTGCCCATGAAAATCTGGCGACAGTGCCTGTGGAAGATGTCCAGTGTGAGCGCAGCTACCAGCGCGTCGCGAACCGTGTTCTGTTGATACAGTCCAGAACCCGGCTTGCCCGGCTCCACCGGATGCCATGCTCCCCACTCGTCGATAATCAGGCTTATCTTTTGCTCGGGGTCCAGTTCGTCCATCACGGTGCGGTGTCCGATGAGGATGCCTTCGATGGCTTTCGCTTTGCAGAGCAGCTCTGTCCACTGCTCGGTGGTGTATTCGGTAGCGGTTCCGGCGGTTCCGCAGTAGTAGTGCGCAGCGAGCGATTGCACCAGATGGCGTCGGCTCCAGCCTTTGCGTCGCAGGCTGTTCAGGAACTTCCACGTCCAGTCCCAGTCGTTACCCGCTGCGCCGCAGGCGATGGCATGTACAGGCGTGTCGGAGTAGTTGAACAGGAAGGTGCGGTAGCGGCAGAAGAGTTCCGCGTAGTATTCGGGGTGCATGTTGCCTCCGCAGCCCCAGTTTTCGTTGCCCACGCCCCAGAAGCGCACGCGGAAGGGTTCTTTGGCACCGTTGGCGCGTCGCTCGTTCGCCAGAGCGGAGTCGCCTCCGAAATTACAGTACTCCACCCAGTCGCGCAGTTCGGCTGGCGTACCGGAACCCACATTGCCGACAATGTACGGCTCTGCGCCGATGAGCCGACAAAAAGCGATAAACTCATGCGTGCCGAAGTGGTTGGGTTCGGGCGCCATACCCCAGTGGTAGTTGAGACGTAGCGGACGCTTCTCGCGAGTGCCAATGCCGTCGCGCCAGTGGTAGGCATCGGCGAAACAGCCGCCGGGCCAGCGCAGTACCGGTATCTGCAGAGGGCGCAGGGCATCTACCACATCTTTGCGGATTCCGCCGATATTCGGAATGGGCGAATCTTCCCCCACCCAGATGCCCGGATAGATGCACTCGCCCAAGTGCTCGGCAAACTCGCCGTGAAGATAAGGGCTAATAGTTCCAATCGGCTCGTTGAGCAACACAGCCACCCGTTGCACCGACATGCTTCTCTCCTTCGGGATGTTTTTGGAGAGTACCTTCGATAAGGGAAGGAGGATTCCTGTTTGTGCGGTGGTTGGTCAATCCCTCTGGAGGGCGAGGCTCCTGCCGAGCCGTCAGGTTTTGGTCGCGACGGAGCGCGACCCTCCAATCCCATTGCGGGGAGGGCGAGGCTCCTGCCGAGCCGACTTCACCAGATTGAGGAGCCTTTAGGCTTCCCGCACCGGGGAGAGGAGAGCCGCGTATCGAACGCTCTTCCTTCGTACGAAGGATGGTGGCTCTGACGATGTGTGTCTCTCTTTTTCCGATCAAGCAGGCAATTGCCCCGCGCCTATCGAAGACTACCCTAAACAAATGACCGCTCACTGAGGAGGGGGAAGATGGCACTTGAGGAGCAACTCGATGCGGCATGGCAGTCTCTGCGTTACGCCGACAAAGAAACACGCAGGTGGGTGGAGCGGCTTCAGGCGCAGATAGGTTTTGCCAAACAGCTCGCGCAAGCCAACCCGTCTAAACAGGCGGAGTGGGAGGAGCTGATATTGCGCGCGGCGCAGGGCTTCGTGCAGGCGGTGTCGGAAGGGAAGCCGGTTGCGGACGCGGTGAAGCAGGCGGAAGCGGTTCTCAGTCCCATCGCGCCCGTCGCCAAGCAATATACTATCCATTGCGTCGGGCACGCGCATATCGATATGAACTGGATGTGGAATTGGGCGGAAACGGTTGCTACCGCTAACGATACCTTCTCCACGGTGGATAGGCTGATGCGCGAGTTCCCTCAGTTTCACTTCTCGCAGGACCAGACGTCTACCTACCAGTTGATGAAAGACTATCTGCCCGAGCTGTGGCAGAAGGTGAAAGAGCATGTACGCTCCGGCAGGTGGGAAGTGACCGCTAGCCAGTGGGTAGAGGGCGATAAAAACATGGCTTCGGGGGAAATCCTGTGTCGTCACCTGCTGTACACCAGGCGGTTCTTCCAGAAGGAGTTCGGACTGCCCTACGACGCGGTGCGCCTGAATTATGAACCCGACACCTTCGGACATGCGCACACCGTGCCGGGTATCCTCACCCGGGCAGGCATCCGGTACTACTACTTCTGTCGCACGGGAAAGGGACCGTTCCTGTTCTGGTGGCAGGGGAGGGATGGCTCGCGCGTGCTGGCGTTTGACGACCATCGCGAATGGTATCTGGGACCCATCACCCCCCATATCGCACGGCATGTGGTGGAGTTCGAGCAAGCGACCGGCTTGAAGGACATGCTGTTTGTATACGGCGTGGGCGACCACGGCGGTGGTCCCACCCGACGCGACCTGCAGCTGGCGCACGAGATGATGGAATGGCCCGTTTTCCCCAAAATCAAGTTCAGCACCTACCACGAGTTCTTCAGCATCGCCGAACGCGAAGCGAAAGACCTGCCCGTAATAGACAGTGAGCTGAACTTTGTCTTTGAGGGCTGTTACTCGTCGCAGAGCAACATCAAGTACGCCAACCGGCGCAGCGAGAATACGCTCGTCGAGGCGGAAATCTGCGCTCTGCTGGCAAAGGGCGTCTCCGGACAGGCTTATCCTGCCGAACAGCTGTACACCGCGTGGCGCCATGCCATGTTCAACCAGTTCCACGACATCCTGCCGGGCTCGGGCGTGCACGCCACCTACGAGTACGCGCAGGGGCTGTTCCAGGAGATT
>BEHS01000118.1 GCA_002898895.1 bacterium HR16
GATAACACCGTGCGCCTGTGGCGGATTTCGGACGGTGCGCTGGTACGCACCATGACCGGGCACACCAACTGGGTGTACGGGGTGAGCTTCTCACCGGATGGGCAGACGCTGGTATCCGGCGGTCGGGACGGCACGGTGCGCCTGTGGCGGGTCTCCGATGGGGTGCAGCTGGCGATGTACAATCAGGAGACCAGTTCGGTGGTGTACTCGGTGGCGTTTTCGCCCGACGGCGAGACGTTCGCCTACGGCGGTTCGGACGGGCGTGTGGTGCTGGCGCGGAACCCCTTCGCGATGCCCAAGGTGGGCGGCACGATAACCTTTGGCGATTACGGAGGCGCACTGCCATCGCCCGTCACCTTCGAACTGCGCGAGCCCGGGCAGACCGAGCCGTTCCAGACGGTGGATGTCGCCATCGGTGAGGGCGGCACGTTCCGCTTCACCGCGCCGCGACGGGGAGCGTTTGACCTGTCGGTGAAGGTGAGCCACTGGCTGAGACGCACGCTTTCGGTAGACACCAGCGGCGGTAGTGTCACCGGTTTGAGTATCGAACTGCTCAACGGCGACATTGACGGCGACAACGAGGTCACTCTGTTCGACTTCGGTGCGCTGGTCGCCGCCTTCGGCAGTGTGCCGGGCGATAGCAACTGGAACCCCGATGCCGACCTGGACGGGGATGAGGAGGTGACGCTGTTCGACTTCGGCGTGCTGGTGCGCAACTTCGGCGCAATCGGGGATGAGTAGCCCTCACCCCCTGCCCCCTCTCCCGAAAGCTTCGGGAGAGGGGGATGTCTACATACCCTGCCTTGCGGCGTTGCGGATGTCTATCAGGCGTTTCATGACGTGGTGCAGGTTGCCCTGCCACTCGCGCGTGCCGAAGGCGTCGTGCAGGTCTTTGTACAGCGCGAAGAGCTCGCGATACACCGCCTGCGCTTGCGGGTTCGGCTCGTAGGCGACATCTTTCAGACCGCACATCGCTGCCTGCGCCTCTTCGAAGGTGGCGTAACCGCCGGCTTCCTTTCCGGCTACCACCGCGCCCGCAATCGCCGCGCCCAGCGCACAGGTCTGTGAGGAGCGAGCCAGTCGGATGGTGCGTCCGCTCACGTCCGCCAGAATCTGCATTACCAGCGGATTCTTCTCCGCCACGCCTCCGCACGCAATCACGTCTTGAATCGTCACGCCGTACTTCTCCAGCTGGTTCATAATCACCAGCGAGCCAAAGCAGGTGGCTTCAATCAGCGCACGGTAAATCTCTTCGGGGGAGGTGTGCAAGGTCTGTCCCACCAGCAGTCCCACCAGCCGCTGGTCGCCCAAGATGGAGCGGTTGCCGTTGTTCCAGTCCAGCGCAAGCAAGCCCGATTGCCCTGGTTTGAGCTGCTGTGCCTTGACCGTCAACGCCTCGTGCGAGCCGAGGTCGGGCCCGCCCGGCTCGATGTAGTTCACGAACCAGTTATAGATGTCGCCGAACGCGCTCTGTCCCAGCTCGATGCCGAAGTAGCCGGGCAGGATGGAGCCGTCCACGATGCCGGTAGTGCCGGGGATGTCCGCCAGCGGCTCGGTGTTGGGAACCACCATCATATCGCAGCAGGAGGTGCCCACGATTTTGACCAGCGTGCCCGGCTTGATGCCCGCACCCACTCCGCCCAGGTGCGCGTCGAACGCCCCCACCGCCACGGGAATGCCCTCCGGCACGCCCAGCTTCGCCGCCCACTCGGCGGTCAGGCGTCCTGCAGGGTGGTCGGAGGTATAGGCGACATCGTACAGGCGGTCGCGCAGGTCTGCCAGTTTCGGGTGCAGGGCGGAGAGGAACTCTTTATCGGGCAGGCCTCCCCACTGTGGGTTATACAACGCCTTATGCCCGGCGGCGCACACGCCGCGCAGGATGCGCGAGGGGTGGTCGTTGCCCGTGAGCACCGCCGGTATCCAGTCGGCGCACTCCACCCAGGTATACGCAGCTTCGAACACCTCGGGGTCGGTGTTCAGGCAATGCCACATCTTCGCCCAGAACCACTCGGACGAGTAGGAGTTACCGCACTTGGCAAGGTATTGTGGGCGCATCTTTGCAGCAGTTTCGGTGATGGTCACCGCTTCCTCGGTGGAGGTATGGTCTTTCCACAGCCACGCCATCGCGTTGAGGTTGTTCTGGAACCGCTCGTGGAAGGCGAGGGGCACGCCGTTCGCATCCACCGGTAAGGGGGTGCTTCCGGTCGTATCTACGCCGATACCGATGACCTGTTCAGGCGCGAAGTCGGGGTCATTACGTCGGGCGTCTTCCATCGCGGCGCGCACCGAGACCTCTGCCCCCTGCAGGTAGTCGGCGGGATGCTGGCGAGCGAGGTTGGGGTCCGCACTATCCAGCAGGATGCCGGCGTCGCCATGGGGGTATTCAAACACGGATGTGCCCGCCTCAAAGCCATCGTGAACGCGCACCACGAGAGTGCGCACAGAGTTTGTGCCGAAGTCCAGCCCAATCACATATTTTGGTTGCATCGCTTGCCCCTCCTGACGGTGGTCGCTTGTCAGCAGCAGCTTCGACAGGCGGGGCGAGGGTTCCTTTGCGTATACGTCCGTCGTCATGCACGCAACACGCAATATTACGGAACAGCAAAAGCGGACTCGAGTGGAACTACACCTACACAAAACCGACTGCACTGCCATAATAGGAGAACAGAAAGCGAATCGCCTGTTTGCCTCTGTGGGCAAGCGGGGGGGGCAAACAATTTATAGGCAAAAACCGGTATAAGGAGGAATCCTGTCAATGGGCAACTTCTGTCGCCAAGGTCGCGGGAGAAACCTGCTGAATCTGGCTACATCCGTTGTACTCACATGTCTCATCGTCACGACATCTCGCGCGGGCGGTGGATTTCCCCCGGAACTCCTCTGGTTCCGCCCGGTACTCGAACCCGTTTCCCTCTCTTATTCGGGCAGCCAGCAGGTATTGGCTGTGCCTGCACGACAGGGAACCATCGCGCTCTATCGGATAAGCGATGGCACGTTAATGAGCGTCATTCCCGCTCACGACAACCGGGTCAACACGGTGGCGTTCTCGCCAGACGGCAACCTGCTGGCTTCGGGTAGCGACGATATGACCGTCAAAATCTGGCAGGTGTCCGATTACGGACGAGTGTTTTCGTTGCAGCGTAGCCTTCAGGGGCATACCAGCTGGGTCAACGCGGTAGCGTTTTCACCGGATGGGAGCCTGCTCGCTTCCGCCAGCAGAGACGGCACCGTACGTATCTGGCGGGTGAGTGATGGAACGCTGGTTCGGACGCTCACCGGGCATAATGGCTCTGTCACCTCCGTCGCCTTCTCGCCGGATGGGCAATACCTCGCTTCGGGGAGCGAAGACGGGAAAGTTCGCATCTGGAACACAAGCGATGGTTTGCTGGTACGAACCCTTTCTGACCATGTCCTTGCCGTGCGTTCGGTAGCCTTCTCTCCGAATGGTCAACTGATTGCCTCCGGCGGCGACGACAGGAACGTACGTATCTGGCAGGTGAGCGATGGGGCACTAGTGCGAACCCTCAGCGGGCACAGCGGTTCTGTTACCTCCGTCGCCTTCTCGCCGGATGGGCAATACCTCGTTTCGGGGAGCGAGGACAGGGATTCGCGTATCTGGAGGGTGAACGACGGAACACTGGAAAGAACTTTGGCAGGACACACCTTTGCGGTGCGCTCGTTGACTTTCTTGTCAGGCGGAGGGCAGATTGCGTCCGGCAGTGAAGATAAAACAGTACGCATCTGGGAAGTTAGTAGCGGGTCTTTAATGGGGAGCATTTCTGAACACACCAACGACCCTACCGCTGTCGCCGTCTACCCTGACGACACACGCATTGCCTCTGCCGGCAAGGACGGTCTGGTCATACTGAGGGACTTACTTACCGGTCGGGAGTTAAATGCATTGTCGGCACACAATAATTGGGTTACTTCGGTTGCTTTTTCTTCAGATGGGCAATGGATGGCAACAGCCAGTCGCGATAACACCGTACGGCTGTGGGATGCGCGTACAGGCGTCGGTCCTGTTGCCACACTCCTTCATCCAAACTGGGTGCACCATGTTGCCTTCTCACCGGATAACACCTTGCTGGCTTCCGCCTGCGAGGACAGACATATTCGCCTATGGAACACAGCCGGAGGGCTGGTGCGTGATATCGACACACGCAATATTGACCCACCCGTGCCTGCCGAATACGTTTACGCCGTCGCCTTTTCACGGGATAACACGCTGGTTGCAGGCGCGATGGACGACGGTACCGTCAGGATATGGCGTGTCAGTGATGGTAGCCTTGTCAGATTCTGGAATGCCCACTCCGGGCGAGTGTATTCTGTTGCCTTCTCGCGAGCAGGTAATCTGATAGCCTCTGCCGGCTTGGATGGGCGAATCAGGCTGTGGAACACGACAGATTGGTCCCTGCGCGGTGAGTTGAGTGGGCATGAAGGACCCGTCTACTCGGTAGCATTCTCTGCGGACGGAAGTTTCCTGGTCTCCGGCGGCGAGGACAACACCGTACGCTACTGGTCGGTGCCAGACCTCGCGCCGTTAAAGGTCTTGCGCGGTCATACGACCGCGGTCCGCTCGGTGGCGTTCTCCAGAGACGGCATCTATGTCGCCTCTGCCGGAGATGATGCGGTGGCGCTCTGGCGCGTTCGGGAGGCGCCATATAACGCACCGCCTTTTGTGCCGGAGATATTTGCCCCAGAAAACGGGGCTGTTGTACCGCCTACCCCAACGTTCGATCTTCGCGCAGAAGACGCCAACGGCGACAGGGTACGTTTCGTGTTGGAGTTGGTGCAAGGGGAGACCACCCTCACCGCGCAGACCGATTTGGTAGACAGCGGTAGACGGCTCACCTACACCTGGTCATCGGAGTTGGCGTCGGGTGAGTGGAGATGGCGGGTGAAGGCGGTAGACGCCAAAGGCTCTGAAGGCGAATGGAGCACCGCCCGCACCTTCATTGCCAACCGGGCGCCACAGGTGGCAGAGGTGCTGGAACCGGAAGAGGGCGTGGTGGTCTCACCCACCCCCACCTTCCGCCTGCGTGCTCAGGACGCTGAAGGTGACCAGGTGAAGTTCCTTCTGAAGTTGATACAGGGTGAGAGCGAGCAGACACTGGAGACGCCCTTCGGGGAGAGCGGACGCTCACTGACCTTCACCGTGCCCGCCGAGTTGGCGTCTGGGCAGTGGCAGTATCAGGTGAAGGCGGTAGACGCCAAAGGCTCTGAGGGCGAATGGAGCACCGCCCGCACCTTCATTGCCAACCGTTCCCCGTTGGCAGTGGAGGTGATAGAGCCAGCGGATGGGTCGGTGGTGGCTCCTGTTCCCGCCTTCGTGTTGCGCACCACCGATGCAGAGGGTGATCGGGTGCGTTTCGTGTTGGAGTTGGTGCAAGGGGAGACCACCCTCACCGCGCAGACCGATTTGGTAGACAGCGGTAGACGGCTCACCTACACCTGGTCATCGGAGTTGGCGTCGGGTGAGTGGAGATGGCGGGTGAAGGCGGTAGACGCCAAAGGCTCGGAGGGTGCGGCAACCGAGGGCAGGTTCACCGTGTCAGGCGATGTGCTCGTTCAGGTGCCAGCCGAACTATCTGCATGGGGATTAAGTCTTCAGGTAGGCAACAAGACCAAAGCCGACTTGGGGCTGGCAGATGTGCCCATGCGTGTTTGGGACCCCACCACATGGCAGTATCGCGAAGTAGCACCAGATGAGATACTGGTACCAGGGCGAGGCTACTGGATGAAGCCAGGGGCAACTACGCGGTTAATTATCGGCGGTGCGCCTGTGACGCCGCCTTTTACCATCCACTTAAAGGTTGGATGGAACCACATTAGCAGCCCATTGTTGACGCCGGTAGCGTGGAGCTCGGACACGATACGGGTACGTCGCAACAACGAGGAATTGACCCTGACACAGGCACGTCAGGTCGGCTGGATTGCCGGATACGCGTGGGGTTGGAACACGGAGCAGGCACGATACCAGCTCGTCCATGAACCGAATATTGTGCCGGGCGCACAAACACAGCTGACCCCCTGGCAGGGTTACTGGATATATGCCCATCAGGAGTGCGATCTGGTGATAGCTCCTTCGCGGCGCGCCCAAGCAAACAATAGGCTTATTACCGAACAAACTCCCGGACCGTGGTCGATTCGATGGCAGGTGCAGCTCGGGACGCATCTAGGCGGGGTGTTCATCGGCGGTAGTCGCTCCGCACAGGAGGTCACTATCGGTCTACCGCCCGATCCCCCGTCTTCTTCGCCCATGCCTAAGATATATCTGTCCCGGCAGGGTACGCCGTTAGCCGTCGACCTGCGAGCGGAGGGAAGGGCAGACACTCCGTGGGAGGTAGTGGTTCAGGTTCCCGCAGGCGGCGCAGATAACGCTACTCTGGTGTGGCAAGGGACGCACACCGCTCCTCGCGGAGTGACCCCCCTGCTGGTGGACTTGCAGACCGGCGAAAGGAAGTTCCTGCGCACTACCAGCTCGCATACCTTCGCTGTGAGCCGTCAGGGTGGCGAGTACCGATTCCGTATCGAGATGCTACCCGCCAACCAGTTGCTCAAGATTATGCAGGCGCGGGTCAGCGGCGGGCGCAGCACCGGCGGACGCTACACTATTAGCTACCAGCTGAGCGACGCAGCGCAGGTGGAGGTCAGCATCGTGGCAAACGGCAAGGTGGTGCGTAGGCTGGCAAACGGGGTCACTCGCTCAGCCGGCATGCAACAGGTAACCTGGGACGGTCGGGATAGCAACGGTATCGCCCTGCCTGCCGGAGCATACATGGCGGAGATAAAAGCCAGTAGCTCCGACGGACAGGTGGTACGTACCATACTACCCATCGTCTTGACACGATAAGGAGGCTGCGGAATGAAACGCAATCGATGGATACTGGTGATAGCGGGCTTCGTAGCTATCTGGATCTTGAGCGCGTGCGGCGGGGGCGGCAGCGCAACCGGCATCACCGACCAGACAGCCCCCGTGATTGACGGGGTAAGAGCTTCACGGTCCGCCAACAGTCAGGTGTTGGTGGAGGCGCAGGTGTACGACGACAGCGGGGTGGAAGTCGTGGAGGTACTGGCAGTGGATGGCAGCCTGTTGACCAGACAATATACGATGATGCAAGATTACGGCAACAGGTATCGTGCCATGCTGCCCCAAAACACCCTGCGAGTGGCGGTTAGAGCTATCGACAGAACGGGTAAGACCGCGCAAAGCGGTGAGGTGCTGGTGCCTCCGCCAGATCCTCCCGGCTTTTAGGACGCTGAGGTAGTTGCAAGCAGGAGCAGTGCAGAAGCTGCTCCTGCTTTTTCTATTGAACTGGGTAGATGCCTGTTCCATCGCCCTCCTTTGGCAGGCGAGGCTTCGTCCGAGCCTTGTGGGGCGTTTCGGCTCACCCGGAGGTTCGCCCTCCAGGTTAGTTGGAGAGCACTCTCTCCCTCTGGATGGCGAGGCTTCTGCCGAGCCGTTCGGTTTTGTCCGCGACGGAGCGTAACCCTCCAACGCACTCCCTCTGGAGGGCGAGGTTCCCACCGAGCCGTTTATTGACGTTTGCGGCTTAAAGCCACACCTCATCAAACGAAGCCAGCCTGCGCTGGCTAATAACCTTGCGAAGGCAAGATGTCGTTTACAAAGGAATCGGGTTAGCGGGGTATGCGTAGCATGTTGAAATCATCTCCGGGCATTATTAGTCAGTCGCCCGTAACCAAAAACGCTCGTGTACCTCCATAGCACACGAGCGCGCGGTAATTCAGAGAGACTTTCGACTACCACTGGATGTAAGCACTGCCTGTTTCGAACCCCACATTCAACCTGGCGGTTGCGTTTGCAGGAACGTTGGCAGAGCTCGTTTCCGCTGCAAAAGAGATGTCCACTGTTAACGTGTTTTCGATACCGGACGCCAGAATGTTCAGCAGTTGCCATCCATCCGCTTTGTCCGTCGGCACCGAGAACGATATCACATTTTGAGAGAGGTAGCTGCCGTCTGTTTGTCGCTCAATGATCAGCGTACCGTTGTAAGCCAGCTCTATGGGTACTGCAGAGCGCGCAACATCCTGGCTGTCCCTATCCGCCAGCCTCAACCACAAGCGCAAAGATACGTTGCGTAGTGTGATAACACCGGGCATGCTAGTATTCGGAGTGAATGTGAAGCGCAGCCGAATGCCCTGATTGACGGTCAGGGTTTCCATTCCCTCGTACTGCGCCAGGTCGACATTGTTACCAAAAGAGTAAGCGAGTAATGCCTCGCTTGGGCTTGAGGGAGGGCGAGGTGTTTCAGCAGAAAATTGCCTGGTTAGTGCATCGCCTCCAAGAACGATGTTCACCCCCGCAGAACGCCCACTGAGGGCCAAGGGGTCATTAATCGTTTTGGCACTGCGGAACATGCTCCCGCCACATCCCGCTACCAGCACGCCGAATGCTATCACTAGTGCCATACTCAGCAATCGCCAAGATTTCATCTTGTCCTCCTCCGGTTGGACATTTCGGTATCATAGTAATTATCGGCACGTAACCCAGCCCGCTTGAGATAAGGTAGGAATGCATTTGCAGGAACCTCCTCACCGGTGATAGAATATTGCTATGCTAAGCATTACCGCAGGAGGCAGAACGGATGGAATGCGAAAGCTTCTCGCTGCTGGCGCACATCTCCGACCTCACGGTGGAGCGGGCTATCCCCTTCAACGTGATGTTCGAACTCACCCACCGTTGCAACACGCGCTGTAAGCACTGCTACCAGCACCACCCTAAACGCGCCGACGGTGAACTGAGCACCGAAGAGTGGTGTCGCGTGATGGACGACCTCGCCGAAGCAGGCACGCTCTACCTGACGCTTACCGGCGGCGAGGTGCTGTTGCGCAAGGACTTCTTCGATATCGCCCGCTACGCCCGCAAAAAACGCTTCGCGCTGAAGATATATACTAACGGCACACTCATCACCCCCAAAGTGGCGGAGCAGATTGCCGCTCTGCGCCCCTTCACGGTGGAAATCAGCGTGTACGGCTCCAACGCCGAAACACACGACGCCATGACACAGGTGAAGGGCAGCTTCGACCGCGTGGTACGGGCGGTGCGACTGCTGGTCGGGCTGGGACAGCGCGTCATCCTCAAGTGCCCGCTGGCGACATCCAGCTTCGGGCAATACGAAGACATCATGCAGATGGCACAGGATTTGGGCGCGGAGTATCGCTTCGACCCCACCATCGCGCCGATGAACGACGGCGATATGTGCCCCACCAACCTGCGTATCGGCGTGGAAGAGCTGATGAAGCTGTACGACGACGAGCGGGTGTTCAAAAAGAAGGGGCTACCCTCGATGGGACCGGACGACAAGGTGAAGATGTGTGACGCAGGACGCAACAGCATGGCAATCAACCCCTGGGGCGAGGTCTATCCCTGCGTGCAGATGCTTATCCCCTGCGGCAACGTGCGCGAGAAGTCCATTCTGGAGATATGGTACGGCTCGCGCGAACTGCGCCACCTGCGCCACATTACTCCTGACGACCTGACACAGTGCCAGACCTGCGAGGTGAAGCAGTACTGCAGTCGTTGTCCCGGGCAGGCTCTTCTGGAGGACGGCAGTCTAACCGGTTGCCAGAGCCGCGCGAAGGTAATCGCCCGCATCCGCAAACGGCTTGCGGAACAGCAGATGCAAACGTCCAGAAGCAGCACCCTGTTGCGTGTGGTGGCTTAGCGAGGCACGTATCCGTTCTGGCCAAGCTTGCGCGTCGTCGCACTAACGAGCCGGGAGTTCGTCCGGTCTACAGCCACGCGCAAGATGCATCTGTCCAGTGCCCAGCAAAAGCGGATAGTTTGCGGTGTTCGCGCATCCGTCTCTACCTTTACCAGCTCCCACGGTTGCCCCGATACCATCATCCCCAGATTGCGGGCATAATCACGTGCAACCCAGTACGCCTGCGCTCTGGTCAGTAAGTCCGCAGTAGAGGGATGTGGCGGGCATGTTACCTGGAGCAGTTCGCGAGAGAACATGTCCACGGCGAACGTCGCAAGTCGCTCACAGTTGCTGTCGTAGAGGTCTACCATACACGTTGTGTAGGTGAAGTTGTCGGATACCGCTGTGGTAGGGGCAGCGATACCGGAAGCGGGAACCTCGTCGCCTAAAACGGCATATAAGGCACAGGCATGTCTTATCGCTTCGTTTTTCTGGCGCTGGTAGGCTTCGGGCTTGCGCAGGGCGTGCAGCACCAATCCCACAACAATCAACGCCGTCACCGCCAGGCTGAAGAACAGGAAGCTTCGTGGCATCATGTTTTGACTCCCTTCGAAAAGATAGCCCATTATACCATACTATTAGCATATCAAAACAACCCATTACATCATTTTATTACTCTGTCAAGAGTGATTTTCATGATTGTGGCGAGGCGGTCTCGCCTTGCTGTCATTCTGAGCGAAGCGAAGAATCTCGCAGATGCTTCACTTCGTTCAGCATGACAAAAAGAATGAGATGCTTCGCTGACGCTCAGCATGACAAAATAAACTGGAACGTCTTATGGCTCAGAATACTCATATCCCAAGATTGAGGAGAGGCGAAGTACTGTTAGCATGTCAAATCTCACCTTTTGCGGAGGGGGAGGTCTCTGCCGACGGTTTGTGGTCGTGACGGAGCACGACCGCGGCTGTTTGTTTGGAGGGATGCGCTCTGTCGCATCCGGAATGTGGTGGTTCGGAGCGCGACCCCCCAATCCCATTGCAGGGAGGGCGAGGCTCCTGCCGGGGGTTAGCCCCCCTGTCGTCCCCCCGCAAGCTGGGGGACGGTGTTATGATCAGGTCGCCGTGCCATCAAGCGATCACGGATGCCTGATGGATCGAAGCGAGACTCGTTCTGTCTACGCACCTGCTCAACAGGAACCTCGCCCTCCATTTCAGGACGACAGCAGTTCCCCGCAAATCCGCAGGATGTGTCCATATTCGGCGGGGCTGGACAGGGGCTGGTTGAGCACGCCATCCTCGGCAAACCTCAGCGCAACACGTTCGGCGAACGCACGGTCGCCCGCTCCTGTCGCCGCCATTCCCCACCATACCAGCACGCCCACCTCGCCGTCCTCCAGCGCGGTTTGCCACGAATCCTGAAACTGCTTGCGCAACCGGGCGAACAACTCCTTCCGCCGGGGCGACGCAGGCAGCCATGCAATAGCCATCAACTGCGCCATCACGTCAGGGTACCAGCGTTCCAATCGCGTTTCTCGCACACCGTTTTCGTGCATGGCCACGGCGTAGTAGCCTTTACCGTCGAGGAACAAAAGGCTTTCGATAGCCTGAACCGTGCGCTCCGCCGACTTCTTGAACGAGCCTGCCTCCGATTTTCGGTTCATCGCCTGCGCCAGCCACGCCGCAGATTGCCAGCCGCGAAACACCTCCACGTTGTCCATCAGGTACTTCACGCGATAGGTGGGCTTTGCCCAGGTCAAGCCGTCTTCCTGCAGGGTGAGACGTATGGCTCTAACCGCTTTCATGGCAGAGGGATAAAGGGCAGTAAGCAACTGGCGGTCATGCGAGGCACGCACGGTATGGTGCAACGCCTCCAGAAAAGTGGCGGCATAGGAGTCGGTGGAATCACAATCGCCGGTGGGTTGCAGGTTGCCGTCCTGCAGGCGATAGTCGTCTATTGTGCCGTCAGGGTTCATATGCGCCGCGTACCAGCGCAGCCATTTCGTCACCGCCTGCAGATGCGCTTTGTTTTGCGTGTGCGGATAAGCGGCTACCAGCCCAATCGCTGCCAGGTTAGAGAAGTAGGGTATCAACGAATTGGCGGGCTGGGCGGCAGGAGCCATCAGTATCGCGCCGTCCTCACGCTGGCGCTGCAGGATGGCCTCCGCCGCCCGGGTGAACACCGGCTTC
>BEHS01000119.1 GCA_002898895.1 bacterium HR16
CGTCCCCGGTCTGAGGTTAGGAAGGTAACTCCACTCTGGTTACGAGGAGGGTTCATGAGGAACTGCTGGCTTTTCCTTATCCTGTTAATGCTGGCGAAAAGTTCGTCCGCACAGAGTGACCTTTTTCCCTTCGTGGTGCCGTGGGACATCGCTCCCTCTGGCGTCGCTGACCTGAGCGGTTTACTGCACCGCCCTGCAGGTAAGTTCGGGCACGTGCATGTGGGCGCGGATGGACATCTCTACGTAGGCAGTCAGCGCATCCGCTTCTGGGGAGTAGATATGACCGCCGACTCCTGCTTCCAGCACAAAAACAACGCGCCGAAGGTCGCCTTGCGTCTGGCAAAAGCCGGGGTGAATGTAGTGCGTTTCCACCACATGGATGCGCCGTGGGCGAACCCGTCCCTGATAGACTACTCGAAGGGCAACTCGCGCCAGCTGAACGCGCAGGCTCTGGACAATCTGGACTACTTCTTTGCGCAGCTGAAGAAGGTGGGCGTCTACGCGAACATCAACTTGCTGGTTCATCGTCGCTTCTTCGCCTCCGATGGACTGCCTGCCGAGATAGAAAGCCTCTCCGACCAGAAAGACCAGCACGTTATCGGCTTTTTCTACCAGCCGATGCTGGAGCTGCAGAAAGAATATGCACGGCTGCTGCTCACCCATCGCAACCCCTACACGGGCTTGACGTACGCGCAGGATCCCGCCGTTGCTTTCGTGGAGATAAACAACGAGAACGGGCTGGTGCACGGCTTTCTGGGCGGAGTGACCGACCGTATTCCGGCGGTGTTTCAGGCAGACCTGCAGAGGCAGTGGAACGAGTGGCTCATTGCCAGGTACGGCAACACGCAGGCTCTACGTCAGGCCTGGGGCGAGCGCAGCGAGCCGCTGGGGCAGGAGATGATTACCAACGGCAACTATACCGGCGGCACGACGGGCTGGTACCTGGAACAGTTTGAGGGCGCTCAGGCAACGGCGACGGTAGTAACCGATGCCCCATCGGGATACAACCGCTCCGTTCGTATACAGGTCACCCGTACGGGCACGCAAGGATGGCATGTTCAGTGGTCGCAATCGGCACTGGCGGTGAGCGGTAACGGGCTGTACACCCTCTCCTTCTGGGCAAAGGCGAACACCGCTCGCAATTTTACTGTGGCGGTTGCGATGGCGCATGAACCGTGGCAGGGTCTGGGTCCGTGGATATCGGTTCCGCTCACAACCTCATGGCAGCGTTACGAGTACACCTTTGTGGCGAGCCAGAGCGATGATAACGCACGGTTGCTTTTCACCGACATGGGCTTGCAGACCGGCACATACTGGATAACAGGGGTATCTCTGCGTCCGGGCGGCACTTTGCGTGTGCTGCCGGAGGGGCAAACGCTGGAAGCGAAGACGGTCGCCAATGTGATGCGCAGTAACTGGGGAGCCACGCACGAACTCGTTCAAAAGGACTGGTTGCGCTTCTTGCGGGACACGGAGGAGCGATACTGGACCACTATCTACCGCTACTTGAAGAACGATCTCGGCGTGCGCGCGCTGGTGACGGGCACTATTGTTGGCTGCACGATGCCTAACCTGATGGCGCAGATGGACCTGGTGGACACACATGCCTACTGGCAACATCCCGAGTTCCCGGGCGGAGTCTGGGACAACCGCAACTGGTACATCCGCAACATCTCGATGGTGAACGAGCGCGGAGGCACGCTCACATGGCTCGCGCCGAAGCGGGTGCTGGGCAAACCACACACGCTCACCGAGTATAACCATCCCGCCCCGAACACCTTTACCGGTGAGGGACTGCTCATTGCGGCGGCATATGGATTGCTACAGGATTGGGACGCGATTTACTTTTATACCTATGCACACCGCCGCGACAACCTGAACGCCCGCAAGATTACCGGCTTCTTTGACATCGACCAGCACCCTGTGCAGTGGGTGAGTTTAGTGTCGGCAGGGGCGATGTTCCTGCGGGGGGACGTGTCGCCTGCGCAACAGCTGGTAGCGGTGTCGCTGAGCCGCGAACAGGAGATAGACGCCCTGCGCAGCAGCTGGGCGTGGAGGCTGGTGGACGGTTCGGACGCAGGGTTGCGCGGAGAGATTGCTCTGAAGCATCGCGTTGCGGTGACGGTGGAAGGGCAAACGTTACCTCCTGACGCCCTGCGCCCTGAGCAGGTAAATACCTCCGGCAACAGCCTCACCTCGGACACCGGGCAGTTGAAATGGGACTGGAGTGTATCCGGTAAAGGGGTAGTGACCATCTCCACACCGCGCACGAAGGCGGTTATCGGCTTTGGTGGAGGCAGGCAATTTGACCTGGGGGATGGCGTCGTGATAGAACCCGGAAGTACGCGCCAGAACGGCTTCAGCGTGATCACCCTCACCGTCAAGCAGGGCGCGCTCTCCTCACAGGTCACTCAGACCACACAGCTGCTTATCACCGCCACCGGTTACGTGCAGAACACCGGCTGGGGCTGGGAGGAGCTGGGCGATAACCGCGTGACGGTGCGCGATAACTGGGGAACCGCTCCCACGCTGGTGGAGGGCATTCCCGCCCGCATTACTCTGCCCATGCCCGCCGGCGCGGTGCAGGTGTACGCTCTGGACGAACGCGGTGCGCGCAAGGCAAAGTTGCCCGTGAGCCGCGATTCCAGCGGTCGAGCGGTGATTCAGATTGGGGCGCAGTACCAGACGCTGTGGTACGAGGTGGTTGCCGCGGCACGCCGACCAGTCGCGACAAAATAGGGGTATGATTGCATTAGTGAGAAGTGGTAAGGAGGAGATGATGCCATGAAGCCTCTTCTCGGGTTGATTGCATGGTTTATGGTGGCAGGTGTACCATTCGCGCAAACCGACGCGAAGCGGTTGCTGATGGATTTGCGGGTGGTAGATGAGGCAGGCAAACCGGTTGCAAATGCAGAGGCGTGCCTCCTGAGGCGAGAAAGCGTAGGCGGGTGGCTTCTTAGAGAGCCTCTTACAGAACCGGCGTGGGTGCGCACCGACGCGCGAGGAAGAGCGTGCCTGTATCTCAGCAAGCGCGCTGCTAAACTGCCTGAGATACAGGATGGCCAGAAGGATTCATCGGTTGCTTCTGTGGAGCTGTTGCTCTCCGTCCCTGGCTTTCCCCCGTTTCGCGAGCGGATCGCTGGTTTCAAGCAAGGCATGAGCTATGTGGCGCGACTGAAACGTGGTAGGCCTTTTGTCATCGCCCTTCGCAACAGGACAGGTAAACCGCTACCTGCCGACCTGGAGATTGCCGTGCTTGCAGGGGATACGGTGAGCAACCTCTTCGAATTCTCGGAGGTGGATCTGCCAGCATCGGAAGAATGGTTCCCCAGATTGCTCACGAAGCGGATACACACCCAGTTCGGCGCCCAGAGGCTGGCACCCGGTCGCTACCGCATCAACGTCCCTGCTAGCTGGTCTAAGCCGCTGCTGGTGGTAGTGCACCGCCCGGGCTTCCTGCGCGGTTTTATCGCACGTATCGCGCCCGAAGCGATAGCGCGTGGCAGAGCAGAGGTGGTGTTACCCAAGCCCTCGACGGTCAAAGCGGTGGTGAACCTGTCGCGGGCGAGGCTGCCGCAGTGTCCTTACAAGAGTTTCCAGGTCGCTCTCACGCTGATGGGAGACATTGGCGGAAGGGAAGGCAGATTCGGGATGACCTTCTTCTCCAAAAAGCTGTCGCCAGCTCTCACGCAGTTTCTCGTGACGCTGGATGACCTGCCACCTGGCGAGTTTTTGCTGGAGTTGGCAGGGGTGCAGGCGAACCCGATAGGCAGCCCAATGTATCAGGATCGCCATGCGCTGCGGCTGCAATCGGGAAGTCTGCACAAAGTGAATCTGGCATACGTACCCGCCGACCTCCAGCAGTATCAGGGTGAACTGGAAGTCACTCTGCGAATAACCCGAGCCGATGGCTCACCTGCTGGGGGTAAACCGTTCACGGTGAAGGTGTACGACAAGCGGCACGGGCATCTGAAATTTGCCGAGGGCACGCTGGACAGTGAAGGTAGCGTGGTGCTCAAAGGCTTGCGCGAAAAGATGTCATACGACGTGTACGTAGAGGACGACCAAGATAGAATTGGTTACCTCTACCTCGAACCGGGCGAGAAGACGAGGGTGGTAGACCTGCGTATCCCGCCGCGCGCAGGCGACTCTGCCCCTGATGTACCGCTTATCGACATCGAGACGGGAAAGCAGATACGCCTCTCCGACCTTCGAGGCAAGTGGGTGTACATTGACTTCTGGGCGACCTGGTGTGGTCCATGTCGGGGGGCGATGGAAATGCTGA
Organism: bacterium HR16; assembly: GCA_002898895.1. Lineage (GTDB taxonomy): Bacteria > Armatimonadota > HRBIN16 > HRBIN16 > HRBIN16 > HRBIN16. The sequence goes on from BEHS01000119.1 coordinate 4,286, forward strand.
AGAGGGAGGCACCCCACGCGCAGCAGGAGTATGGCGACCGCGTATTGCTTATCACGTTAAGTATCGACGATACCGCATCGGAAGCACGAAAGTATCTGCAAGAGGAAGGCTTGCTGGGCGTCTGCCGACATTTCTGGGCGGGCGAAGGGGGGTGGCACAGCGCATCCGCCAGCGCGTTTGGTATTCTTGGCATCCCGGCGTCGGTGCTGATAGACCCGGAGGGCAAAGTGGCATGGCGAGGAGACCCACGCGAAGGGCTACTGCAAATCCTGCACTCACGAGTACCTGAACCCACACGATAGCATTCCCCGCAAAGAGGGAAGACCCCAACCCCCTCTCCTTTTAGGTGGGGGTTGGGGGGAGGTTTCTTTCACAGTGTTTCGATTGCCAATCAGGGTTACCGTGACCACCGTTCATGAATCGGGGGCAGGGTGGGGAACGGCACGTGTGGCTCCGCCTGATACCAGTACGCCACCGAGGCGATGTCGTCGGTGAGCGGCTGGAACTTGCCGTTGGGCCACCAGCCCAGTGCCTGAATGGTTACCTTCAGGCTCTGCTTGAAGCGGATAGGGTCGAAGATGTGCCAGCGGTACAAACCGTGTCTGGGCACCTCGCCTGGCTCTTGACGCCACAGGGGATAGCCGGTGAAGGGCGCGTTGAAGGTTTCACCGAAACCCCAGGCACCACAGAAGTAATCCTCCGTGCCCGTTCCGCATATCGTGGGGTACTCGGTGTCGCCGTCCATGTAGAACTTGATTTCACCTTCGCCCCACCATCCGTTGGAGAGTTGCGTCCACGCCAGAAACGTACCCACGTAATGCCCCTGTCCCTTCACGCCGTCCAGAATGACGTGTTCGGGATATTCGCGCGTGGTCAGTGAGCGTCGCCACTGCGCATGCAGGGTGGCGGCGTTGTCCGGGATGTCGGTCAGCGCGTAGGTAATCTGGTAGAAGAAGCCGTGAATCGGCTCCCACCGCTGGTTCTCGATGGTGATTCGCGCCCGCTTGCGGAAGGGCATCGGCAGGTAGCAGTTGAAACCGCCTGATGGGTTGACCGCTATCGGCAGAGAGACCACATTGTAGCGCAATCCATGTCCGTTGCAGAAGAAGTCTCCCAAAGGCACTTCCACCGATGGCGTGCTCTCGTCATCCCAGTACATGCGCAGTATCGTGTCGCGATACGCTTTCACGTCGACGGTAATCCAGATGTGCTGGATGATGCCCGGCCCCTGAATATCCGCCAGCGTGGTGGTAGTTCCGGGTTCCAGCGTGATACAAGGACGTACTTTCCAGCCTTTGCCTAGCATTGAAGCGGCGTTGTGCTCATCGGGTTCCGCTTTGGCGCCGCCCCCACGCTCGCCCGTTGGGTTTTCAGCGGAGATAGAGCGCGTTTCGGCACCGGACAACAGCGGAAGGCTACCTAATCCCAGGTTTAGCAGGTGCAAGTCGTTCATCCGAAATCCTCCGTGCAGATATTGTCGCCGTGTCACACGGAGTCTTGTTCGTGACCCGAAATGGGCTATCCTTCCGCGATCGCTTGCTCCACGATCTGTTGAGCCAGATGGGCGATGCTCAAACCATTGCATCAAGGTCTGGCGCGTTTCTGCTGTCAACGAAGGGTTCTTGAGGCATAATAGACGCAGAAGCAGACTACTGGCGAGCTGCTACATCGCCCCCAAACAACAGCCGCGACAACGTGATAAACTCTTCCAGCGAAAGAGTCTCGCCACGCCGCTGGGGGTCTATACCCGCCTTGTGCAGTACACTTTCCACCAGCTCACGCGACAAGCCCAGTCCGCCGCTGAGGGCGTTCAGCAGGGTCTTGCGCCTCTGCCCGAAGGCGGCACGCACCACGCGAAACAGTCTCTTCTCCTCATTGGGCGGAAGCGGTTTGGGCAGAGGGGTGAAGCGCACAATCGCGCTGTCTACTTCTGGCGGGGGATAGAACACCGTGTGCGATACCCTCTGCACGATTTCCACCCGGGAATGGTACTGTGCGAAGATGCTGATCGCGCTGTACTCCGGCGTGCCCGGTTGAGCGATCAGGCGTTCGGCGACCTCGCGCTGAATCATCAACACCGCTCGTGTCCAGCCGCTTGCAACACCGAAGAGCCTGTCCAGGATTGGACTGGTGATGCTGTAGGGAATGTTCGCCACCACCTTGAAGGGGCTGTCGCCGAATGTATCGCGTATCAGCTCGGGCAGGTTCTGACGCAGGAAGTCGCCGTGTATCAGGCGCACGTTCTGAAAACCTCGCAGATTGTGCTGGATGACAGGAATCAACTTGGCGTCCACCTCGAAGGTGAGCACCTGCTTCGCACGTTCTGCCAGCGCGCGGGTGAGCGTACCGATACCGCTGCCGATTTCCAGCGCCCCTTCGTCGGGGGAGAGGTCGGCGGCTTGCAGGATTTTTTCCAGAATATTATGGTCGCCCAGAAAATGTTGTCCCTTGCGTTTATCGGGAACCAACCCGAATTGCAGCAGCACCAGACGTATCTGCGACGGCGAAGTGAGCCTCACGTGGCGCCCTCCATGAGCAAAGGAATGGAAAAGGCGGAGCACAAAGGCTCCGCCCACGTTCAGGTGTTAGTCCAGTATATACACTTTGACCTTGCGCATACCGACCCGCTTCGCTTGGTGATAAGTGTCGTGCCCAAGGTCGATGCGATTGCCTTTAATGGCTCCACCGGTATCGGCTGCAATCGCATAGCCATATCCTTCGATATACAGGCGCGTGCCAAGCGGGATGTAGCGAGGGTCTACGGCAACGGTTCCGTAGCCTGCCTTAATCCCGGTTGCGGTGCGTCCCGTACGGCTGCCGCCACAGGCATAAGGTGCGTAGCCCGTAGCGATCATGGTAAGCACACGCCGTCCGCTGAAGAAACCTCGCGCGGGCAGCGAGCCGCCCGCCCCGTACCGCTCGATACGCGGCTTGGGTTGCGAGATTACTGTGGACGCTAACACCTTTCGGGACACCTCTTGACCGTCCTTGAAAGTGATAAGCCACTGGACGCGCTTTTTGCCGTCCTGCCCTTCCTGTACCACCCGCTTCACACCTGCCCGCAGAGCGGGGTCGGCGAAACGCTTGACGGGTGCAGGAATCGTCTGCTCTTCGGTAACCACTTGCTGGCGCACCCGGGTGACCACCACTTCCATGCCGTCGGCAAGAGGCGTTGCCGGAGGCGGTTGGACGCGGTCCAACTTCTCCAGGCGTATCTCCGCTTCGCGCAAGAGTTCTGCGACGGTTGCGGCTTGTGTGTCCAATGTACGCACCGTGCCACCTTCGCGCAAGGACACCGAGTATCGGCGCCCTGCGTCTGCGGTCACGAACGCACACAGGGTTGCAGCTATCAGCAGAGACGCGATGAGCGTTCTGCCGTGCGCGTTACGCAAGTGCACGTCGGTACCTCCTTTCGGGCACCCCAAACAGTTGGGGCTTTTTCGGTGCCGTCGGGACGCAGATTGTCAATGTTCCGCCCGCTCTTTTGCGGGCGTTGTAACGCTCGTGCATTTTACCACGAGTCAGGGCAGAGAGTCAACCTCTTGCCGCCCCCACAATCTGCCCCAGCGCAATCCCCCCATCGTTAGGAGGCACACGCTGGTGCCAGTAGGGGCGAAAACCCTCTTCGCCCAGCCGACGCACCGCCCGCTCGGTCAGGTAGGCGTTCTGGAAACAACCGCCGCTCAAAGCCACTCGTTCGATGCCCGCCGCCCGCGCCACCGTAACCATCATCTCCACCAGCGTATTGTGAAAGCGCGCGGCAACCAGCGATGCGGATATCCCTGTACGTGCATCCTCCAGGATAGCCCTCACCATCGGCGACCAGTCCAGCGTGCGGGGAAAAGACCCTTCGCTGAAGGAGAAGGGATATACTTCGTCGGTATGCACATCGTGCGTGAGGAACTCCAGCTCCATCGCCGCCTGCCCCTCGAAGCGCACCACCTGTCGCAGACCTGCCAGCGAAGCCACCGCGTCGAAGAGCCTGCCTGCGCTGGTCGTGATGGGCGCATTGACCCCTTGCCGAAGCATTTGCCGGAGCAGGCGACGCTCGCCCTCGGTGAACACATGTGCCAGCAGGTCAAAGGCATCGTCGCCAAACAGCTCGTACAGCACGCCCAGCGCGGAACGGCGAGGCTCCTTAATGGCGCGGTCGCCCCCGGGCAGGCGGAAGGGACGCAGGTGGGCGAACCGCTCCCAGCCCTGCTCGCGGAGTATCAGGAACTCGCCACCCCATATCGTGCCGTCCGTGCCGTAGCCCGTGCCGTCCCATGAGACGCCTAACACAGGAGGCTCCAGCTCGTTCTCCGCCATGCACGACAGAACGTGCGCCACATGATGTTGCACATCAATCACCGGCAAGTCCATCCCGTGCGCTGCCTGCGTGGAGAGGTAATCGGGATGCATATCGCACGCCACCGCCTGCGGCTGGTGCTCCCACAGCTCCCTGACGTCCGCTATCACGCGGCGGAACGCCTGCAACGCTTGCGGTGTCTCCAGATCGCCGATATGCTGGCTGAGGAACACCTGCCTGCCCACGCTCAAAGCGACGGTGTTCTTCAGGTGCGCCCCCACCGCCAGCAGAGGGGGAAGAGGCTCTTTCACCAGCACAGGCAGGGGGGCGTAACCACGCGCCCGTCTTAGCACCAGCTCGCGTCCCAGTAGCACACGCACCACCGAATCGTCCACATGGCGCGCGATGGGGCGGTTGTGTACCAGAAACAGGTCGGCGATGTCTGCGAGCCGATGCAGCGCTTCGTGTTCATCTGTGCAGATGGGTTCATCCGACAGGTTGCCGCTGGTGGCAACGACGGGGAAGCCCAGCTCGCACATGAGCAGGTGGTGCAGGGGAGTATAGGGCAACATCACGCCCAGATACGGGTTGCTTGGCGCGACAGAGGGGGCAACTGCCTCCGGCTCCTTCCTGCGCAGCAGCACGATGGGCGATTCAGGCGAGCGCAGCACGCGCTCCTCTACCTCATTCACCTCGCAATGCGCCTTCACCATCTGCAGCGAGGGGTACATCAGTGCAAAGGGCTTCTCCTCGCGTCGCTTGCGTTCGCGCAGGCGTCGGACAGCCGGGTCGTTGCGGGCGTCTACCATCAGATGGAAACCGCCCAGTCCCTTTACCGCCACGATGCGCCCCTCGCGCATTGCCTCCCCTGCTTGCAGTAACGCTTCATGATGCTTCGCGAGGCAGACGCCTTTCTGGTCCCACAGCTCCAGATGCGGTCCGCATTCGGGACAGGCGTTCGGCTGTGCATGAAAACGGCGGTCTAACGGGTTCTCGTACTCCTCTCGGCAGAGCGGGCACATGATAAACGCCTTCATGGTGGTGTTCGGGCGGTCGTAGGGCAGTGCCTCGATAATGCTGTAGCGCGGGCCGCAGTTGGTGCAGTTGGTAAACGGGTAGAGGTATCGGCGGTCGGCGGGGTCAAACAGTTCGCGCAGGCAGTCCGGGCAGGTGGCGATGTCGGGCAGGATGAGCGCGCTCTTTTCTCCGCTCTCCTCGCTGTGGCGGATTTCGAAGGCGGTGTAGCCCACGGGGTCTAAAACGGTTTGTTCCAGGCTCTGGATGAAGGCACGCGGAGGTTTGTCCGTCTCGATGCGCCTGACGAACTGCTGAAGGGCTTCGGGTTCACCCTCTACCTCGATAAACACGCCCTGCGCGGAGTTCAGCACCCATCCCTTCAAGCCGAGCTCGGTCGCCAGACGGTAGATGAAGGGGCGAAACCCCACGCCCTGCACCGCCCCACGGATGACGAGGCGCACGCGCTTGTCGCTTGCGCGCGGCGGCTTCAAAGCCTCTGCAACAACCACTCTGTCCACTCGCTTACCCCCTCGCCAGTGCGGCAGGAGACGCGCAGGATGGGTATCTCCGGGTTCAAGCGACGCACGTCGGCGGTAAACTGCTCCTCGTCAAAGTCCAGGTAGGGCATCAGGTCTATCTTGTTCAGCACGGTAACCTGCGCGGTACGGAAGAGGGCAGGGTATTTGGCAGGTTTATCATGTCCTTCCGCAGCGCTCACTACCGCCACCCGATAGGTCTCCCCCAAGTCGAAGACAACCGGACAGACCAGATTGCCCACATTCTCGATAAAGAGCAGTTGCAGATTGTCCACCTCTATCTCCTCCAGCGCACGCAGCACCATCGTTGCTTCCAGATGGCATCCGCCTTCGGTGTTGATCTGCACCACAGGCACATCCAGCCGGGCGATGCGTTCGGCGTCGCGGGTGGTATCCGGGTCGCCCTCGATCACACCGATGCGCACTCTGCCCTTCAGCTCGCGGATGGCGGCTTCAATCAACGAAGTTTTACCCGAACCGGGCGCACTGATCAGATTGAGCGCAACTACACCCGATTCGCGCAGACGCCGGCGTACCACCTCGGCATGTTGTTCGTTCGCCTCCATGATGCGTTTGACCACTTTAATCTCCATCTGAACCCTCCATCAGCGTGACTCCGACTATGTCCAGCTCCTCGCCCGCCACCACCTCCCCACCTATCGCACCGCAGGAGGGACACTCCCAGAAGACGTCATTCGGGTGGTACTCTGTGTTGCACGCTTTGCATCGTACCTGCGCCGGAACCGTTTCCCAGTGCAGAGAGGCTTCTGCCAGTGGAGTGTCTTGCTTGAGGACGTCGAAGGCGAAGAGGAGGGCATCGGGCACCACCTGCCGCAGCTCGCCGATGCGCAGATGTATCTCTTCCACCTTTCCGCCCCCGTTCGCCTGAACGACCTCTTGCGTGGCGTGTATGATGGCTTCGGCTATCGAAAACTCATGCATCCCCGTTGCCTTCCCCCAGCTCTTGCAGGATATAGCGTACCACATCCTCCACCGCTTTTGCGACCTCTGCCGACAGTCCCTCGCCTTCGCCAAAGTGCTTGCCCTCGATGCCGTAGATGACCAGATTCGGCGGCAGACGGTTCAACGCTTGTGCCAGTGCGAGCGTTTCGTTCAGCCCCATCGCGTGTGTGGAGGAAAAGCGCACGTGCGCAGGAAGAGACCGTTCGGAGGCGTCAAAACGTATCACTTCGCCGGCTGCTCGTCCCGAATGCATGGCGTCTATCACAATGACCTGCTCGTAGCCCTGCCAGATATCCATCAGAGCAGTGAGGTCACCGGTACATTCCATGCATTCTACCCGCTCCTGTAATAGCGGGCGAAGGCGGCGCACTACCGCAATGCCCGCCCCGTCGTCCTGACGATACGGGTTACCCATCCCTACGAGCAAGATACCATACGTTGCCATGACATCCCGTATTTCAGGGGAGAGGGGAGGGGTTCCTCCAATCGACAGCCGGTGCAGGACGGGTTCAAACGGCTCGGCAGGAGCCTCGCCCTTCCCCAAAATGGGTTTGACAAATCACTGGTGGATTGACGCCTCGCAAACATCTGTGGTATTGTGTTGAGTGAGCACTCACTCAGAAAATGGAGGTGCGATTTGAAACTTTCTTCATCGCAACGCGGGAAGCGCAAAAGGGTTGACGATGCCAG
>BEHS01000120.1 GCA_002898895.1 bacterium HR16
ACGCGATAGATGTATTCGGGGTCGGCGCGCCCCGCGTCTTCGAGGAAGTACTCTACTTCGTCCACGAAACGGCGGGCGAACTTCACCGCATCCACACCGCGCTCCAGTGCCTCCTCGCGCGACATGCGCAACTTGTGCTTCAGATGGATGTCCGAAACGCCCAGCCCCGTGTGGATACGCGGGCGTTTTGCGGGTTTGAGCGCTTCTGCTGCGACCTCGATGTCTTTATGCACCGCGCGGGTGAGACCGCATACCGCCGCGTTCTGCACGATTTTGCTCACCTCGTTCACCGCGCGAAAGTCGCCCGGGGAGGAGATGGGGAACCCGGCTTCGATCACATCTACGCCAAGCCGCTCCAGCTGCCGGGCGATTTCTATCTTCTCCTCCACGTTCAGGGAGGCGCCCGGAGATTGTTCGCCGTCGCGCAGGGTCGTGTCGAAAACGTAGATGCGTACCCCGTCGCTACTCATGATTTATCACCGTCCTTTGCGTTCGTGCTCTTGTCTTTTCAGGACATGTCATTCTGAGCGGAGCGAAGAATCTCGGTGTAGCGATAGGCGAAGATGCTTCGCTAACGCTCAGCATGACAGGATTGGTTGTCATTCTGAGCGGAGCGAAGAATCTCCGAGATGCTTCACTGCGTTCAGTATGACAGAAAGACGAGATGCTTCGCTAACGCTCAGCATGACAGCAAATCAGCATGACAGCAAATCTATTTTTGCAAATCCTCCGGCTTCACTGCCGGCTTCTTCAGCCAGGGCATCATCGCGCGCAGCTGACGACCCACCTGCTCAATCGGGTGGTTCTCGTCGGCGGCTGCCAGAGCGCGGAACACCGGACGGTTTGCCCGGTTCTCCAGAATCCACTCTTTGGCGAACTGACCGGTCTGAATCTCTTTCAGGATGCGCTGCATCTCCGCCCGCACTTGCTCGTTGATGATACGCGGACCGCGTGTCATATCGCCGTACTGCGCGGTATCGGAGATGGAGTAGCGCATTCCTGTGATGCCGGATTCGTACATCAGGTCCACGATGAGCTTCAGTTCATGCAGGCATTCGAAGTACGCCACTTCCGGCTGGTAACCCGCTGCAACGAGGGTCTCGAAAGCCGCTTTCACCAGCGCAGTTGTGCCGCCGCACAGCACTACCTGCTCGCCGAACAGGTCGGTTTCTGTTTCTTCCTTGAAGGTGGTTTCAATCACGCCGGCGCGAGTGCCGCCCAGTGCCTTCGCGTAAGCCAGCGCAAGGTCACGCGCTTTACCGGTGGCATCCTGATGCACCGCTATCAAGCAGGGCGTGCCCACGCCTTCGGTATACATCCGACGCACCAGATGTCCCGGTCCCTTCGGAGCCACCATAAACACGTCCACCGTCTTCGGCGGGATAATCTGGTGGAAGTGGATGTTGAAGCCGTGCGCAAAGGCAATCGCGCTGCCCTCCTTGAGGTTGGGGGCAATTTTGCTCTCGTACAGCGCGGACTGAAACTCGTCGTTAACCAGAATCATGATAATATCCGCACGTCGGGTGGCTTCGTCCACTTCGAACACCTCGAAGCCGTCCGCCTGCGCCTTGTTCCACGACTTGCCCGGGCGAAGCCCCACAATGACCTTCACGCCGCTGTCCCTCAGGTTTTGTGCGTGTGCATGTCCCTGGCTTCCATAACCTACCACTGCAACCGTTTTGTTCTGCAGCACGCCGAGGTCAGCGTCCGCGTCGTAATACACTCGTGCCATCTTTACTCCTCCTGGTGTGTTCCATCTCATTTTCCTGTTGGTCACGACGGATCGTGACCATCCACCTGCTCCTCACGTGCAGAGGAATCAGTATATAGCCGGCGCAACGCCAGCATAGCCACTCCTGCGCCCACCGGTAGCCACAGCCGGCGTTTGAACATCCTGAGCATCTTCGTTCCTATCCATATCACCGTCGCGCCCGCCAGTAGACTGCCTATCGGAGTTGTCTGCACGTTGATGTTCAGCTCTGTGCCGTCGTCAGTGCTGCGACGTTTGACCACCACCCGCACCAGCTCCATAGGACACCCTCCCTCGTTTCACGCGAAGTGCCGCCAGATAACCCACGACCGCACCCAGCACCACAAACAGTGCGAGGTTGACCAGCAGGTTGCGCACCGTGTCCAGCCCCAGCCGGTCGGTGATGGCGTTATAGACACGCCAGAGTATCCAGTTGGCGGTGAGGAGTAGTCCCCACAGCAAACCGGTCAGCGCGCGTTTGCTCTTCACCCAGCCGATAGCTGCTCCCGCAACGGGCGCCATTATTGCCAGGGCAAGAAACAGTGTGTCCACCTGTTTTGCTGTGATAATCTCCTGCACCGCCATCCCTCTGGGTCACGCTGTTTTGGTGCCTCGTGCCATCGCGATAACGCCGGTGCGAGCCATCTCCCGGATGCCGTAGGGCGCCATCAATCGTGCAAAGGCGTCGATTTTGTCCGGTCCGCCCGTGAGCTCGATGAGAAATGTCTTCTCGCCCACGTCGATTACGCGACCGCGGAACACTTCTGCCAGTTGCAGTATCTCCGAGCGGTCTTTCGGTTCGGCGTTGACCTTAATCAGCGCGAGCTCGCGTTCCACCGCCGAATGCTCGACGTAGTCCACCACGCGAATGACCTCTATCAGTTTGTTGAGCTGCTTGGTGATTTGTTCGAGCACGCGGTCGTCGCCTCGCGCCACGATGGTCATCCGCGAGACCTCCGGGTTCTCCGTCACCGAAACCGCCAGCGACTCGATGTTGAACCCGCGTCTTGCAAACAGCCCTGCCACCCTCGCCAGCACACCCGGGTGGTTCTGCACCAGCGCAGTTATCGTATGCTGGTGTTCTTTGCCGTTGTCTGTTATCCCTGCCATTGCCTCTGCACCTCGTTTATTGCCTCACAGGCTGTTCCACGAACTGTTTCAGGATTTCCTCCTGCTCGGCGAACGACCACTGTTCGCCGTCGGTGTCCACCGAAGCGCGCAGCTGCTCGAGGTCTTTACGCAGCATCATCTGCTCGATGCTCTGTCCGGACGGGATCATCGGGTAGACGTTTTCTTCGGTCGGCACCACGAAGTCGATAATCACAGGCTTCTTTCGCTGACTCATCGCCTCGCGCAGTGCCGGTTCCACGTCCTCCGGCCTGGTGACGCGCATGCCTATCGCGCCGTATGCCTCCGCCAGTTTCACAAAGTCCGGAGAGGCTTGCAGGTCCACCTCGCTGTAGCGTTCGCTCCAGAACAGCTCCTGCCACTGGCGCACCATGCCCAGCGAGCGGTTGTTGATTATCGCCACGATGATGGGCAGCTCGTACACCACAGCCGTCATCAGCTCCTGCACGGTCATCTGGAAGGAGCCGTCGCCGTCGATGCACACCACCGTCTCGTTGGGGAAGGCTAACTGCACGCCGATAGCCGCAGGCATCCCGAAGCCCATCGTGCCCAGCCCACCGGAGGTGATGAACTGGCGTGGACGCTTCACCTTGTAGTACTGCGCCGCCCACATCTGGTGCTGTCCGACGCCGGTGGTCACGATGGCGTTGCCTTCGGTCACCCGCCAGATTTCGTCGATCACGTACTCCGCGTGCATCTGCCCATCCTTCGGGTAGATGAGCGGGAACTTGCGCTTCCACTCCATAATCTGGCGGTTCCACTCGGTAGCGGGGCGCGGTTCCACGTACTTCAGCAGCTCGCGAAGCACGGTCTTCACGTCGCCCACTATCGGGATGTCGCAGTGCACCACCTTGCCGATTTCCGCCGGGTCGATATCGATATGGATGACCTTGGCGTATTTGGCGAACTGGTCCAGCTTGCCGGTTACACGGTCGTCGAAACGCGCACCTACCGCGATAAGCAGGTCGCAGTTATGCACCGCATGGTTGGCGTAAGCGGTTCCGTGCATCCCCAGCATCCCCAGGCTGTTGGGGTGGTTCTCGTCGATAGCGCCTTTGCCCATCAGGGTGGTGGTGACCAGGATGTTGGTGCGCTCGGAGAGTTCGGTTACCTCTGCCTGTGCGCCCGACTGCACCGCGCCGCCGCCCACGTACAGCACCGGACGCTTCGCCTCTTTAATCGCCTGTGCGGCTTTGCGAATCTGCATTTCATGCCCTTTGTAAGTGGGACGATAGGAGGGGATGTCCGGGTCCTTCTGGTAAGAGGACGGATCCCATTCTATCTTGCCAAGGCTTACGTCCAGAGGGATGTCTACAAGCACAGGACCGGGGCGCCCCGACCGTGCGATGTAAAAGGCTTCGGCGATGACGCGCGGAATGTCCTCCGTGCGCTTCAGCAGGTAGTTGTGTTTGGTGATAGGCATGGAGATGCCGATGGCATCGGTCTCCTGGAAGGCATCCTTGCCGATATTGGTAGTGCGCACCTGCCCGGTGAGCGCGACTATCGGGATAGAGTCCATCTGCGCGGTGGCGATGCCGGTGACCAGATTGGTGGCGCCGGGTCCGCTGGTTACCAGACACACGCCCACCTTTCCTGTAGCGCGGGCATAGCCGTCCGCCATGTGCGCCGCACCTTGTTCATGGCGCACCAGGATGTGCTTAATGTCCCGGTAGTCGTACAGCGCGTCGTAAATAGGCAGGACCGCACCTCCGGGGTACCCGAAGATGAACTCCACGCCTTCCTGCCTCAGACATTCCAGCAGGATTTGTGCTCCAGACATTTTTGCCATTTCGAAATCGACCTCCCTCTGTGTAGCCTTAGTATCAAAAAAGCCTCTCATCCCCCAAGGGACGAGAGGCTTGGATGACCTCACGCGGTACCACCCTTGTTGCTCGCGCCGGTGGGCAGATACAGTAAACCGTTCATCGGTTGCGCGAGCCACTCTCTGCGCGATATCGGGCGCACCCGGAGAGACCTACTCGCAGGCTCAAGCCTCTTTCAGCCCCTCTGCTCCGAGGCGAGTTTCGACAGGGGCGTCTACTGCCTCGCACCGACCGGCAGCTCTCTGTAAGTCCGCCCTCCGCCTACTACTCCTCTTCATCGCGTTGCCGATATGTACTTTTCGGTATGATTGCTTTATGCAGTGCGTAGTTTATACCATATATTCGGAGGGTTTGTCAAGGGTTACAGCAGGATGCACATACCAATATGTGGCTTCAGCGCACTCTTCATTACCAGGTCTACTCTTCTTATAGCGAGTATCCGCCGTTCGCCTCGTACCTTGTACGCAGGAGCCAAATAAGCCAAGCGACGCAACATTGTACCGCTCACGTAGTATCGGCAGGTGCTTGCGCAGAGTGAGACAGATTTCCTGTACAGTTGGCTGCTGACGTTTAATACGTGGTATAGCGGGTACCTCCTCTCTTTGTCTTACCGCCCACATGGCGTACGTGTCAATCCGGCAAGACGGATTTCACCAATGAGTAATCAGATAGTCGCTCGTCAATTCTACAAAGGTGTGCTGTTCCAGCGCTGAGACCAGATCATCCAAGTAGCGAGTAAAAATGGACAGCAAAACATCGTTGCTGACGTTGCCTGTTCTCACCAGCAAGAGTTTGTATGCTCCTTGCCCAAGGACCACCTTGTAAATGAAGTCGGTATCTTTGGTAACCAGTACCGCCTGCTCTCGTTGTGAGATGGTCTCCAGCGCAGTGTCGGGGGTGCGGTTGCCATCAGGTAGTTCCAGAGTGTGTATGGCTTCATGTCCGACTTGCCGCAGGAACAACGCCAGTCTCCTTGGCAGTTGCGCATCGACCAGGAACTTCATCCTGCCAGTTTCTCCATCCGTTCGGCTCGCACCGCGCGGGTGGCATACTGTAGGCAAGCAAGAAGGTCCTCGTACTCCAGGTCTGGGTAATCCTGGAGTATCTGCTCAAAGCTCATCCCGGAAGCCATTAGCTCCAGGATAGTTTCCACCGGATAACGTAACCCTCTGATCACTGGTTTGCCGTGGCAGATTTGTGGCTCCACGACGATACGGTCGTCCCCTTTAGGAGTAGCCATTTGCACCCTCCGGGCACAGATTATCTATTTATCTATCTATAATGATACCATGACCGGCTAAAGCACTTCACCCCGCTCTCCTAACATCTGCTCGCGTAGCAGGGGAATAGGTGGAAAGCCAGCACGCAGGTATTCATCGTGGAAACGGCGCAGGCTGAAGGCGGAACCCTGCTTGCGTCTCAGGTCTTCGCGCAGCTTGAGCAAAAGCAGTTTGCCCAGCGTGTAGTTGCAGTACATGGGGTCTACGGTACCTCGTTTCGCTTCCCGCTCGGCATTGATGGGTTCCATGTGTCCCTGCTCGACGAACAGCTGCTTTGCCTCCTCAAGGCTCATACCCTGTGTGTGCATCCCGAACCCCGCCACATATCGGCAGGCGCGGAGCAACGCCTCATGCAGTTGCGCCAGGCGGTAGCGCGGGTCCTCCGCCTTGTAGCCCAGCTCCATAAACAGCTCCTCGCAGTAGTGTGCCCAGCCTTCGGCGTTGGAGTACGAGCCGAATATTTTGCGCAGGCGTGTCGGGGCGTGCTTTAGCCACAGGAACTGCACGTAGTGTCCGGGATACGCCTCATGAATGCTGATAGCGGTGAGGTTGTAACGGTTGAACGCCCGCAGGTGCCCCTCTATGTCCTCCGGTGACCAGTCCGGCGCGGGGAGGGTGACGTTGTAGAAGGCTTCGGTTGCCACCTCCTCGAAGGGACCGGGAGTATCCATGCTGGCGAAGGTCAGTTCTCGCATGAATTCCGGCGTCTCCTCCACCTTGCAGCGCACATCGGACGGAATGGTTACTACCTCGTGGTCGATGCAGAACTGACGCAGCTCCTCCAGCATCTGCTGGGTAAAGGGGATGAGCTCCTCTGCGGAGGGGTGGTCTTTCGCCAGATCGTCGAACACCTCGCGCGGGGAGCGATGAGGGTCTATACGGGCAGCGGTGGCGGTGAACTCTTCCTGTAACCGCTGCAGCTCCGCCTTGCCAACCAGAGGCAGCTGCACGCCCTCGCCCCACTGCAAGCGCAGGCTGTAGTGGCGTTCGCCGATGGCGAATGGATGCTCCGCGCGAGGAAGCACCTCCTCCTCCAGCCATGCGGCGTAGGCGCGATAGGTGTCTATCACCTGACGATTGACCGTTTCGAACTCGTTCCAGAGGGCTGTGTGCTGAACCTCGCGGAACGCGGCTGGCAATGACCTCTCGAAGAAGCCCACCGTCGCCCTCACCTGCTGGATGGCAATCTCGGTGGGTACGCGGGCAGGCTCGGTCAACTGCTGACGGGCGTGTGCGAACACGGTTGGAGCCTGTTTTAGACGCGCGATAACCGCCTTGAGCCTCTCCTCCGGTGGGGCAAAGGACCGTTTCGCCAGCGCGAATGCGCCCCCGACGACAATGCTATTGGGCGTGTCGGGGTCATGTGTCCAGCTGCGCCACGATTCAAGGTCAATCAGTCGGTGGCGTATCTCCCCCTCCGCCAGCGCATGGTCCATGGCGCGTTCCGGGGTGAGCTGCTCGCGCGGGATGGACTGTATCTCCCGCAGGAGGTTGTACAGGGCGCGAATCTCCGCATCGCGCGCAGGCTCGGAGTAGTCGTATACCTGATGGTCGTAGGTGTGCACGCCCAGATAGGTTGCCATCTCCGGGTAGCGTTCGAGCGTCATGTTCGCCATCCGGTCTGCCAGTGCATCCCAGCGTTCGTTCCACGAGTGAGACATGACGTTGCCTCCAGATGGGTTAGTTCGGTAATATTTCCTTCGTGGGAGGGAGATATTCCTGCGGGTAAGACCGGAAATGCATCTGAAACGCCGTTCGAGGTATCTATCGTATAGGGAAAAGAAACCATGCACGAGGTGAAGCCAATGCACCGAATCATCGCCAGTTTGCTGGGAGTACTGCTGCTGAGCATCACAGCCGTTGCGCAGTTCGCGCCACCGAAGGATGCCTTGAGTGTGCAGGCGACCGCGTCGGTGAAACAGGTTGTACCCGGAAAGCGGTTTGACCTGCTGGTAACGCTGAATATCAAGCATCCGTATCACGTGAACGCCAACCCGGCGAGTGAGAAGTTCCTTATCCCCACCAGTGTGACGATAGAGCCTGTGTCGGGCATCACCTTTGCGCCCCCTCAGTATCCGAAGGGGATACAGCGCGAGTTCGCCTTTACCGGTGGCAAAAAGATTGCGGTGTATGAGGGCAAGACCACGATTCGCATTACCGCTACGCCTGCCAAAAACCTGAAGCCGGGCGAGGTAACTGTGCGCGGTAAGGTGCATTATCAGGCGTGCGACGAGAGGTCGTGCTATCCGCCCGGGGATATAGCCTTCACACTGAAATTGAAGGTTGGCTCTGCCTCCGCCGGCGTGCAGACAGGCGAACCGCAGGTGACCGCGCAGTCCGGGGAAACCCCGTCACCGGATAGCCCGGCAAACACGCCTGTGGCGGTGGGGAGCTTGTCCTCCGCGCCCGGGGGAGCGTACCTGCAGAAGCTGCAGGACCTGCTGAGCACGGGGCGTTTCGGTATCGCCCTGCCCATCATCCTGTTGCTGGGGCTTCTGCTGAACCTGACGCCCTGCGTATACCCGCTGATTCCTATCACCGTCTCCTTCTTCAGCAGGCAGACTTCCGGCAGTCAGGGGCGTACTTTCGGGCTGGCTCTGGTGTATGTGCTTGGCATGGCGCTGATGTACGCCTCGCTGGGCACGGCGGCGGCAGCGCTGGGCAAAACCTTCGGCTTTCAGCTGCAGAACCCATGGGTGCTGGGCGGTTTCGCGGTGATACTGATTGCGCTGGCGTTAAGCATGTTCGGATTGTATCAGCTGCAATTGCCTGCCGGTCTGCGCAACAAGGCGCGTTTGCGCGAAGGCTGGTTAGGCGCGTTGTTGATGGGGTTGCTGGTGGGCGTGGCGGCGGCTCCGTGTGTGGGTCCCGTGGTGGTCGCCCTGGCGGCGGTGGTGTCGGGCACAGGCAATGTGCCTCTGGGATTCCTGCTGTTCCTGACGCTGGGCATCGGTTTGGGCATTCCCTACATCGTGCTGGCGATGTTCTCGGGGGCGATTCGTCGCCTGCCGCGCAGCGGTGAGTGGATGGTGGCGGTAGAGCATCTGTTCGGCTTCGTGCTGATCGGCGTGGCGATATTTTTCCTCAGCCCTGTGCTACCCGCGACGGTGTATAAGTGGCTGATGTTCGCTTTCCTTGCGGGTGTGGGAGTGTACCTCGTCGCCATAGATAAGCTGGCGAAGACGGTGCGTGGTTTCTTGCTGTTCAAACGGTTACTGGGCGTCGCGCTGGTAGCGTGGGCGGTGCTGATAGCCTTACCTACCCAGAAGGCGCAGGGCGGACATATCGCCTGGCAACCCTATAGCGAGGCGGTGCTTCAGCAAGCGGTTGCCGAGGGCAAGCCGGTGGTGATCGATTTCTATGCGGACTGGTGCCTGCCGTGCAAGGAGCTGGAAGCGAACACCTTCTCTGACCCGCGTGTGGCTCAGGCGTTTGACGGGGTGGTTGCGTTGAAGGCAGACCTCACCCGCGACGAAGAGCCTTCGGTGCAGGAGCTGAAGAAGCGGTTTCGCATTGTCGGCGTGCCCACCATTGTGTTTCTGGACGGTTCGGGACGCGAGCAAGAGGAGCTGAGGCTGGTGCAGTTCGAGCCTCCGGATGCTTTCTTGAAGCGCATGGCACAGTTTCACTCGGCGGCACAGACCGCAAAACGATAAGGAGGAACAAATGCGACAGTTTGGTTTCTGGTTTCCTGTAATCATTTTGCTGGTGGTCGCCGGTATCTTCTGGGCGACACGCGATATGATGCCTCTGGAAGTGGTAAGGGTACTGATGACGGTCAGCATTGGCGTCGCCGGTATCCTGCTGTTGCGCCGGCGGGGTGCGCCTGCGATGCTGGGCATTATCTTGATAGTGGGCGCGCTGTGGGTAGCGCAGCCGGGCGTGCTGGCTGGCAAGGGAGAGGTGAAGATGTTACCCGCCAGCAAAGCGGCTGTCGAGCAGGCTATGCAGCAGGGCAAGCCGGTGATGCTGGTGTTCAGCGCGGACTGGTGCCCCTTCTGCAGGCAGCTGGAGCGGGAGACCCTGACCGACGGTGAGGTGGCCCGCCTGGCGCAGCAGTTCGTCGTGTTCCGGGTGGATATGACCTCCAGCAGTCTGCCCCCTGAAACCGCAGAGCTCGCGAAAAAATACGGCGCGGAGGGCTTGCCGACGGTTGCTTTTGTCGACTCACGCGGCGAATGGTTGCAGGACTTAACACTGGTGGGCTACGAGCCTCCTCGTGCTTTTGCGCAGAGGATGCGCCGTGTATTGCAACCCTAAGCCCAGATATGATATACTAAAGCAACCTTCCCCTCCACGCTGAGTGACATCTATTGTCCCCCGCCGGGCATTTCACCACATTGCACTAATTCCGTGTGCAATCACCAATTGTGTGAGGTGCTGTTGTTCCTATGACAACGGATTATCGCCCGGCAGATACTACCGGCATCGGTAAGCCTGATCTGCCCTCGCACCTGCATCTTCGAGCGCAGCAGGGTGTGTACGCGCTGTACGCTACGCCTCTATCACTCCGCCTCTGCACAAAGGCGGTGCGGGAGTACCTGCGCGACTATTATCTACTCCTGTTATCGTGGAGCGGTGCGCACGTAACGGTTCTTACCCAGCTGTCGCTGGCGCAGTGGCTGCGTCAGCAAGGGCTACAGGCGCATACCATACGCTCCTTGTTCGCGCTGGTGCCGGCGCAACATCTTGACCAGCTGGTTCTTTTACCGCATTCACATGTGGTGTTCACCGACACTCCCCTCATGCCGGACGAGGCGGCGCATGTGGATGTGGAGCAGTTTCTGCTGGATACCTTTGCTTCGCCCGATTGGCATACGGTCATCAGCCCCGAGCTGAGCAACCGACTGTACTGTGAGTCACGTGATAACCGCTTTACTCATGTTGTGTGCAGGGACCGTGCATTGCTGGCGGGTGTGCTCTCTCACTGGCTGCGCACCTGTTTGCAGAGCCGTCTGACTGACCTTCCTTATCCGGATGATTTTCCTCCATTGATTCACGAACAGTTGTGGCAGTACGCCACGCAGGGTCTGGCGCCACAGAGCGCAGAGCGGATTGCTGATGGTGTGGAGATGCAGGTAGCGCTGGGCACGCCCGACCGCAGCGCGTGTGTGCTGGCGCAAAGCTGCCTGCATACCTCCCAGATACAGCGCGGGTTCATCCTGCGCTGGCGGAGCAGTGGGTGGGAGATATGCAGTACCGAGGAATTGAGCTCAGGGCAGGGCTAGCCAGCGCTTAACATCAACCACACTCCGCACACAATCATCACTGCGGAAACGGTAACCGGTAGCCATACGGGACCAATCCATGGCACCGGTATCAGAAACAGCACATCCAGAGTTTTCAACGATTGGGGCCAGCGGATCAGCAGTTTCAGAAACACGTAGTAAAAGATGTCCCACACACCGAACGCCAGCAGAAACGCGCCCAGCCCGTGCAAAGGGGCGCTTCCCACCAGCCATGCCAGCGACGCCAGCATGATGATGGTTGCCGCCTCTCGCCCGATTTCGGTGCGCAGCATACTCTGAGGCATTCGGTTCTCGAACTCAGGGATGCGCGTGAAGCGTATCGGCAGACTGCCCAGCTTGATGGGTATCGGGAAACCGTCCGGATAGTACAGTGCACGCAGGTACACCACCACGGCGGCTTCAACATAGCCCATGGCTATCGCAAACAGCGCGACCAGCAGCACGTCCTGCACGGGTATCACCTCCTGAGAGTGGCTACTGCGAAACAGGCGATGCCCTCTTCCCGTCCGATGAAGCCCATGCGCTCATTTGTTGTGGCTT
>BEHS01000121.1 GCA_002898895.1 bacterium HR16
CACCAGTATCAACCTATCCCCATAGCGTTTCTTCAGCGGTTCCAGCTCCATGCCCGCAATCGGCTCCAGTGGGTTCAATCCGTCGATACCTGCATCCAGCAGGTCGTCCATGATTTGCCACAGGTTGCCGTCGCTGTGGAAGATGACCTTGATACCCGCCTCGTGCAACGGTTCGATGCATCGCCTGAGCATCCGAATGAACGTGCGCCTCAGAAAAGCAGGCGAGAACAGCAATCCGTTCTTGTAGGCAACGTCATCGCCGATAAAGTGCAGGGGGCAAAGCTGCTCTTCCGCCGCCACTTTGGCGAAGCGGTAGGCGTTCTCCCCTTCCAGCTCCAGTAGAGCCTCCACCTCCTTCGGGGCATCGTAAATCGCGTAGGCGAAGCGTTGCTGTCCCATTAGACCATACGCAGCGTGAAAACCACAGCCTCCGGACGGAACAAACATCGTATAAGGTGCAAACCGCTCCTGCTCCTGACGTATTCGAGGCACCCACTGCGTGCGTATCCAGTCCCACGACACCGGCTCCGCCTTGCGCAGATGCTCTCGTAAGTCCTCGATGCTTTCAATTTCGTAATGCACTTTCCATGCCGTCTGCCCGGACACCAGATGCTGTCCCCTGCCCTCACCCAGCACGGTGCCATCTTCGCTCTGCTCGAAGGAGCGTCCGTAGCCGCGGCAGAGGTCAATGCCCAGCCCATGATAGACACGCACCATCGTGGTGGCGTAATCATCGCCCGGCTGTTGAAAATGCCTGACCACCGCAGGGTTGTCGATGTAATCCCATATCGGCACGCGGTCACCCTCGCGAAAGTTCATGGACGCCTCGATACGCGCCCACACCACCTCATCCAGTTCACCACCGTATCCCGCTGATGGACGTACCATCTCTTTTCCCCCTTCAGCCTGTGCTGTAACATTCTACGCCGCCACGCTGTCTGTACCCTTTGAATGGAGCTGGTACGCAATTTTGGCGCAGTTGGGGATGAATAAATGACCTTCATCCCTTGCTCTACCCTTTAAAGGTTTGGTATACTGTAGTGGCGCGAACGCGCAAAGCGTTCGCGAACTTTTTGTGTCATCCATACCGGAAGGGGTTGAAATATGGCATCGGCACAACAGATACTCGCCGAAATCACCAAAGACCAGCTGCGAACCGACCTGCCTGAGTTCGGACCGGGCGACACGGTGCGCGTGCACGCCAAGGTCATCGAAGGCAACAAGGAGCGCATTCAGGTATTTGAGGGCGTGGTCATCGCCCGCAAGCACGGGGGTATCAACGAAACCTTCACCGTGCGCAAAATCTCGCATGGCGTCGGCGTAGAGCGAACCTTTATGCTGCACTCTCCGCGTATCGATAAGATAGAAGTGGTGCGCAAGGGTAAGGTGCGCCGCGCCAAACTGTACTACCTGCGTAAGAAGATCGGTAAAGCCGCACGTATCAAGGAACTGCGCACGCCACGATGACCGGCGAATGGGTAGAGTGGATAGCGAACCTCAACGTTCGCTACGTATTGCTCATCTCGGCCGTTCTGACGCTGGTACGTCTGGGGCTGACGCCGTGGAACACGCGCCTGGTGCGCCGATCCAATGTCGGGTTGTCGCCGGTGTATAGCCCCAGACTGTACTCGCTAAACGAACTGGTCGAGTCGGCGGTACTCGCCTTCGTTCTGGTGTTCATGGTCATTCGCCCGTTCGTGGTGCAGGCTTTTTACATCCCCTCGGGTTCCATGCGCCCTACCCTGCTGGAGCAAGACCGCATTCTGGTGGACAAGTTCACCCTGCGTTTCCGCGAGCCAATGCCCGGCGACATTCTGGTGTTCAAAGCCCCACCGGAGGCAGACCCGCGCGAGATCGAGTTCATCAAACGGTGCGTAGGCGTGCCCGGAGACGTGATCGAAGTGCGTGATGGGGTGCTCTACCGAAACGGCAAACCCGTCAACGAACCGTATATCGCCAGCCCGCCGGAGTACGACCTCAAAATCATCGGGGGGCATGTGTACGAGATCGACCACTACGGCAACGTCCGGGAGAATAACCAGATGATTCTTGACCCGCATCGGGAAGCATATATCCGCGAGGCACCCTCCGAAAAAATCCCGCCCGGCAAACTGCTCATGCTGGGCGATAACCGCAACGATAGCAACGACGGTCACAAGTGGGGGCTGCTGGACCGCAGCCGGGTGGTGGGCAAGGCATGGATTCTCTTCTGGCCTCCCCAGCGCATTCGCATTGTGCGCTAGGTCCGCTGGTCGCCGGAGTGGATGAGGCAGGACGAGGCTGTCTCGCGGGACCGGTGGTCGCTGCGTGTGTGGTGCTGCCCCAGCATATCATTGCGAGCGATAGCGAAGTAATCCTCCACTCCACAAACGCCCTCCCCCCGTTCATCCGCGACTCCAAGAAGCTTTCCCCCGCACAACGCGAGCAAGCCTGCCGATGGATATACCGCCACGCACAGGTGGTATCGGTCGGGCTGGCAACCGTCGAGGAGATTGAGCGCCTCAATATCCTGCACGCCTCCCTGCTGGCGATGCGACGCGCGGTGGAATCCGTCTCTCTGCCCCTCCAGCAGGTGCTGATAGACGGCTCTTACGTCCCCGACGGGATGCCCTGTCCTGTGGAGGCAGTGGTGAACGGTGACGAACGGGTTCCGGTTATCAGCGCAGCCTCCATCGTGGCGAAGGTGGTGCGCGACCATCTGATGATGCAACTGCATCGGCTCTTCCCCCAGTACGGTTTCGCCCAGCACAAAGGCTACGGCACCCCGCAACATCGGCGGGCTATCGAGCAGTTTGGTTTGTGTCCTCAACACCGGCTCAGCTTCTGCACTGGTGTACTGCGCCTGCCCATGGAGAACGAAGGTGGATAACCGTGAGACCGCCCGCGCCGGCGAACGAATCGCCGCACAATACCTGAGCCGAAAGGGCTGCACCATTTTACAGCAAAACTGGCGCTGCCCACACGGCGAAGTGGACATTGTGGCTCAGGACGGCGAGATGATACTCTTTGTGGAAGTGAAAGCGCGCCATAATATAGAGTACACTCTGCCACGAGAAGCGGTGGATGAGCGCAAACAGGCTCGCCTGCGCCGGTGCGCCGAGCTGTACCTGAGTCTGTTTTGCCCCGACGCGCCGTGCCGGTTCGACGTGGTGGAGGTATGGTGGCAATCGGGTAAGGCACATGTGCGCTGGCTTCGCGAAGCATTTTAGCGGGCGGCAGGCAGATAGAGGGAATACTTACAAAATGCCGAATATAATGTATATACAAAGTGTGTTCGCAGAGTTGCCCCATTCTCTCGCGAAGCCATGAAGCAAAAAGGTGAGGGAATTGTCGCGAATATTACCATCACAACATACTCTTATCTGGCGCACAGTTCTGCTCAACATCTTGTTGACTCTTGTCTACCTGAGCACAGCAAAGCTGGGCTTGCTGTTTGCGTTCGTGCAGGGCAACGCCACCCTCATCTGGATGCCCACAGGGATTTCGCTGGCATCAGTACTGCTGGGAGGATATGCGCTACTACCCGGTGTGGCGTTGGGAGCTTTTCTCACCGTTGCTACCACCGCGGTACCCTTGTGGGTTGCCTTTGCAGTATCTGTCGGCAATACCCTCGAAGCCTTCCTGGGCGCGTTTCTGCTGAGGCACGTCGCGCAGTTTGACATCTCCCTGCAACGACTGCGGGACGTATGGAACCTCTTCCTCTGGGCAGCACTGCTCAGCACCGTTGCCAGCGCAACCATCGGGGTGGGCAGCCTTTGCGCGGCAGGAGCAGTCAGCTGGACGCAATTTTCACAGGTGTGGCTGATATGGTGGCTGGGTAATGTCATGGGTAACTTGCTGGTGGCACCGCTCTTGCTGGTATGGAGCCGCTCGCCTTGTTGGCGGTTAAGCCAACTGCTGGAGTTTGTCATGATGCTGGTAACTACCTGTGCGGTTACCATTATAGCATTTGGCGGCTGGATACCCCCTACGCACGTAGAACCCTACCCGCTGGTGTTCGTGGTGTTCCCTCTGCTCATTTGGGCAGCGTTGCGCTTCGAACAGTATGGCACGACCGCCGCAAACTTCGTCTTGGCTGGTTTCAGTGTGTGGATGACGGTTAGTGGAAGTGGGCCATTTGCCCCCTTCGGCTTGCAAGGCAGTATCGAGCTGTTGTGGGTGTTTATGGCGGTAACCACTCTGCCTGCGTTGCTGCTGGCTGCCTCGGTGAGTGAACGCCGTCACGCCGAGGAGGCACTTCAGCACGCATACTCTCAAATTTACCAGATAATCAACAACGCGCCGGGGGTGGCTATACAGGGCTACGACTCCGAAGGACGGGTGCTGTTCTGGAACAAAGCCTCGGAAGACCTCTACGGCTTTACCGAACAACAGGCGGTGGGCAAGCGATTGGGGCAGTTCTTGCTGTCCGAGCAGGACGCGAAAGAGTTTGAACAGATGGTACAGCGTATTGTCCAGACAGGGCAACCTGCGCCGCTACGCGAATGGGAGACCAAAACCGCCTCGGGCGCTCCCCGCCATATTATTTCCTCCCTGTTTCCTGTACGGATTGAACGAGATAAGGTGCAGGTCGTCTGTATGGATGTGGACATCACCGAACGCAAGCGGCTCGAAGCGGAACTTCTCCGCGCGCAGAGACTGGACAGCATCGGGCGCTTGGCAGGCGGTATCGCTCACGACTTCAATAACTTACTCACCGCCATCATGAGCTATGCTGAGATAGCCCTCACGCGGCTACCGGAAGGACATCCCGCTGCAGAAGACATCCAGCGTGTACTGGATGCGGCAGACCGCGCATCCGAACTGGTCAAACATCTGCTCGCCTTCGCCAGAAGACAAACACTAACACCCCAGGTGATTGACCTGAATCACCTGCTTCACAATGTGATGCCGCTGCTCAACCGTCTGCTTGGTAAACAGGTGGAACTGAGAGTGCACACCGACCCCGCTCTGAAGAAGGTGAAAGCAGACCCTACGCAGATAGAACAGACTATCCTGAACCTGGCTATCAACGCCCGTGATGCGATGCCGAACGGTGGCGTACTCACCATCGAAACCGCAAACGTTACGCTGGATACCACCGCGGTGCAAGCCGTCCCCGACATGTCGCCGGGGGAGTATGTTATGCTATCGGTGAGTGACACAGGAACCGGTATCTCCCCAGAGCATATAGAACATCTTTTTGAGCCCTTCTTTACCACCAAAGGCGACCAGGGCACAGGTCTGGGATTGGCAGTGGTATATGGCGTGGTCAAACAAAGTGGCGGGCATATCACGGTGGAGAGCGAACCCGGAAGAGGAACCACTTTCCGCATATACCTGCCCTCTGTCCCTCCGGATACTACGGCATAGACACCGGCAGTAATGAGGGCACCCCTTTGCCCTTCAAAAACGACCCTCGAAAACCGAAGATTTTACCGGTAACCATCAACCTGTATGGAGGCGAGATTGCATGAGCACGGCAACAATGACATCCGTTGCCGAACGACAGGTGGTCGCGTTCCGCCTGGGCAACGAAACGTACGCCATCGATATCTCGTATATTCACGAAATCATCCGCATGAAAGAGATTACCTTTGTGCCACATGCCCCTCACTATATGCGTGGAGTGATTAATCTGCGCGGGCGCATCGTGCCGGTAATGGATCTGAGCGCACGCCTGGGGCTACCTGCCCACGAAGAGACCGCGCAATCGCGCATTATCGTGGTAGAGGTGCATGGTGAAAGCATCGGTATGATTGTGGACGCGGTTTCGGAGGTGCTGCGGCTGCCGGAAGACCAGATTGAGCCGCCTACTCAGATCGCCGGCAACGAAAGCACCGGCTACATCAGCGGGTTAGGCAAGATAAACGATAGACTGGTGCTGTTACTGGACGTGGAGAAAGTGGTGGAGAGAGAGTAGCAGTCAGTTGATAAACTGAGCCGCGAGGTTGCGCATGATGGATACCAGCGAATACATTGCCCTTTTTCTGGAAGAGGCTGCGGAGCAGATTAACATTCTGGAGCAGGACATCCTGCTACTGGAGCAATCGCCCTCTCAGGAGGTTTTGAACGAGATTTTCCGCGCCGCGCATACGCTGAAGGGTTCGTCGCGTGCCATGGGCTTCACCGCGATGGGCGAACTCACTCACGCCATGGAGGACGTGTTCGACGCCCTGCGCAAAGGCGAACTGAGCGTCTCCACCAGCATGGTCAATCGTCTGTTCGACGCTCTGGATACCCTTAAAGCCATGCGTGACCAGATTGCGGAGAAGGGAACCTCCGACATCGCCTGCGACGAGCTGGTTCAGAGTCTGCGCGACATTCTCGGTGAATCTCCATCGGACGCGCCCACAGCAGTGCCCGCACCAAAGCAGGCGGAGAAGAGCCTCACTTTACAGGAGCATGAACGTGAGGCCGCGCTCACCGCCCTCGACAACGGGCTGAGTGTGTACCATCTCACCGTGCGTCTGGCAGAGGATACACTCATGAAATCGGTGCGAGCGCTGATGGTGCTGCAGACGATAGACGCCAACGGCGGTGCGGTCATCGCTTCGCATCCTGATGAAGACGCCCTGGACAACGAGCAGTTTGACCTTTCGTTCGAACTGCTGGTGGCAACCGATAAGCCCGCGGACTACTTGCGCAACTTGCTCCTGCAGATTAGCGAGATTCGCGATGTGGAGGTTGCACCCTGGCAAGAATCCACCACCCCCCAGCCCGCGCAGGCTACAACCACCACCGAAGCAGCCGCTCCCTTATCCGAGGCGTTCTCTGCAGAAGAGCCGATGCCACAGCCGACGCAACCTGCCACACATCCTGCCGCGAACGGTGAGGGAGAGAAAACCGCCAGCCGCACTTCGACAGCCTCACAGACGGTGCGGGTGGATGTGGCTCGTCTGGATACACTGCTGAATCTGGTAGGCGAGCTGGTGATTGACCGCACGCGCGTGGCACAGCTGGGGCGCGAATTCGAAGCGCGGTTTCAGCACGACGAGCTGGTGGATAGCCTGCTGGAAACCGCAGGACATATCGGGCGCATCACCGATGAGCTGCAGGAACATATCATGAAGGCGCGGATGCTGCCCATCGAGCACGTCTTCAACCGCTTCCCACGCATGATACGCGACCTCGCGCAGAAGTTCGGCAAGGAAGTGCGGCTGGTAATGGAGGGGCAGGAGACCGAACTCGACCGCTCGGTGATTGAGATTATCAGTGACCCCCTGATACACATGCTGCGCAACAGCGTGGACCACGGCATCGAACCGCCGGACCAGCGCGAGTCACTGGGCAAGCCCAGGCAGGGAACCATCCGCCTGAGTGCACGCCACGAAGAGAACCACATCCTGATTGAGATAGAGGATGACGGCAAGGGTATGGACCCCGCGCACCTGCGTGAGGCAGCGGTGCGTAAAGGCATACTGACCCGCGAGGCCGGCGAGCGATTAAGCGACCGCGAGGCGCTGAACCTTATCTTTGCGCCCGGCTTCAGTACCGCTAAAGAGGTCACGGAGGTGTCAGGGCGAGGCGTAGGCATGGATATTGTGCGAAGCAACGTCCAGCGTGTAGGGGGCATCGTGGAGGTGGATAGCACGCCCGGCAAGGGCACCCGGTTTTCGATACGCTTGCCCTTGACGCTGGCAATCATCCGCGCCCTGCTGGTGCGCGTCGCCGGACAGGTATACGCTATTCCGTTGAGCTCTGTTCTGGAAACGCTGAAGATTCATCCCGACATGGTACAGTTCGTCGGCAGGCGACCGGCTATCGTGCTGCGTGGGCGCACTCTGCCCCTTGTTAGCCTGCAGGCGCACTTTTACAAAGACGACTTCGACATACCATCCTGTCGGGCAGAGGAACCGATGTACGTGGTGGTTGTCGGGTTTGGTGAGAGGCAAATCGGGCTGGTGGTCAGCCACCTGATAGGCGAGCAGGAGATAGTTATCAAGTCGCTCAGCAGGTACCTCGGCGAGATTAACGGCGTCTCCGGCGCCACCATTTTGGGCGACGGACGGGTAGCGCTGATTCTGGAGGTCGCAGACCTCTTCGACGATGTATCGGCATGTGCCGCATAGACGAGGAAAGGAACATGAGGAGCGCTATGAATGAGCCAGCAATGACGCACACATCCACAGAAATCATTAATACAGAACGTCTGGAGGAAGCCATTCGGGAGAGCCTGGAGCGGCTACCCCCGGTGCCGGCAGTGATTACTAAGGTGATGGAGTTGACCAACGACCCTAACTGCACCGCGCAGGAGCTGCAGAAGGTCATCGGGATGGATGAGGTGCTCTCCTCGAAGGTGCTGCGTCTGGTGAACTCCGCCCGTTATGGCTTCCCCCGCCGCATCACCACTCTCTCTCACGCGGTCATTTTGTTAGGCTTCGAAACCATTCGCAACCTGGCGATAGGCGTCGCGACTGTACGCCTACTGTTGCGCCACGGCGCGAACTCCCCGGTTAATCGGCATCGGTTCTGGGAGCACTCCCTGGAAACAGGGTTGGCAGCTTCTGCGCTCGCCAGACACCTGCGCAAAGACCTTATCCTGCGTGAGGAGATGTTCCTTGCCGGTTTATTGCACGATCTGGGTATCCTGTTCCTGAGCCAGACATTTCCCGAAGAGTACCGCGCAGTTATTGAGCGGTGTCAGTCGCTGGAAGAAGCCCACCCGGTGGAGCAGGAGATACTGGGCATAACACATGGAGAAGTGGGGGCAATGATGGCGGAACGCTGGAATCTGCCTCCCCTCTTCGCCGAGGTGATGCGCTACCACCATGCACCGGCAGAAGGGTTATCGTTCTATCATCACGTCAGCGCGGTGTACCTGGGAGACCTCCTGTCGTACAGCATCGGCAACGAGGCGTCACGCAACCAGATGCCCGAACTGCCCCCCGACATCCAGCAGGCATTTCACCTTGACGAAGATACCTGGCAATGGTGTCGTCGCGAAGTGGAGATGCAGATGGACGCCGCACGGGATTTCCTGCATATCCTTCAGTCACCGTAGCAGTCTGCAGCCTCAGTGTGGAACTATTATATCGGATGTACCGCCTAACTAATTGATGCAGGTTGCAGTCACAGGGGTAGTATGTTATAATCCTTTCGGTGCAGAGGAACCATCCGTACAGAAGCAGGAGAGGTAAAGGTCGCTTATGGACAACGTGTTTCAACTGCGCTCACAGATAGAAGCACTCCAGAAAAGCCTGGAAGAAAAGGACAGATATATCGCGAAGCTGGAGCGCGATTTACAGGAGCTACAGCGCAGCTACAGAGAACTGGAACAGAAATACCGCAGCACCGCCGAGACGGTCGAGACACCTACCGCTATCACCGAGTTCGAAGAGACGCTCAAACGCCTGGTACACCGCATCGCTATGATCCTGCAGGCAGAGAAGTGCGTCTTCATGCTGTTTGACCGTGAGAGCGGTGAGCTGTATGCGGTGCGCCCCGCCTTCGGATTAACCGACGACGAAATCAAGAGCTTTCGCGTGCGCGCCACGCAGGGTATCAGCGGCGAAGTGTTTCGCTCCTCGCAACCGATTATCTTCCACGATGCGGTCAACGACCCCCGTACCCTTCAGGAGCATGTCGCCCTGCTGCACATCCGCAACGGCGTGAGCGCGCCGCTGATTGTGGAAAAGCGCGACGAGGAGAACCGCGTGATAGACCGCATCACCATCGGCGTGGTGCATGTGTTCAACAAGCGCTACGGTGGAAACTTTATCGACGAGGATGTGCGTTTGCTGGAGCGACTGGCACGCAACGCGGCGGCGGTTATCGTCAGCGCGCAGATGTATCGCGAGGTGGTGGAGGAGAAAGAGGAACTGGTGCACACCATCGAAAGCCTCTACGCAGGGCTGGTGATGGTGAACAAGCACGAGCGCATTACGCAGATGAACGCCTCCGCGCGGCGTATCTTCGGCATCAAAAACGGTGAGAACGTTATCGGTAAACCCTATAAGGATGTTATCCACATCGAGAAGGTGCGCGAGTTGTTCGAGAGCGCACTGACTGAAAAGAACGAAGGCGCTGCCGAAATAGCGGTGAAGGACCACGAAAGCGATGCAGAACGAATCTTTCAGGTGCAGGCAGCCATTGTGCGCGGAGACGAAGAGAACGACCTTATCGGCGCGGTCGCCATCTTCAACGACATCACCGAAATCCGCAATGTGGAGCGCATGAAGACTGCCTTCGTCTCGACGGTCTCGCACGAGCTGCGCACACCGTTGACCTCCATCAAAGGCTTTGTGTCCACCCTGCTGCAGGATACCGAAGGCTTCTACGACCGCGAGACGCAACGCGAGTTCCTGCAGATTATCGATACCGAAACCGACCGCCTGAAGCGGCTCATCGACGACCTGCTGAATGTGTCGCGCATCGAGTCGGGGCGGGCGTTGCAACTGAACCCGAAACCTGTTGACCTGCCCGCGCTGGCGGAACGTGTTGCTACCATCCAGAGGTCCTATACCACCAAACACCAGATTATTCTGGACTTCCCGGAGGACTTCCCCACCATTATCGCGGACGAGGACAAAATAGACCAGATACTGACCAACCTGATTAATAACGCTATCAAGTACTCGCCGCGCGGCGGGGAGGTGCGCGTGAAGGGCGTGCCGGAGGGCGAGACGGTGCTTGTCAGCGTAAGCGACCAGGGTATCGGTATCCCCAAAGACCACCTGCCCAAGATTTTCGAGCGGTTCCACCGCGTGGACAACCGCGACACGCGCGAAGCAGGCGGCACAGGCATCGGACTGTTCCTGGTAAAGCACCTGGTGGAGCGTCACGGTGGAACCATCTGGGTGGAGAGTGAGGAGGGCAAAGGCTCGACATTCTACTTCCGCCTGCCTTTACAGCCTCCCCCTGAAGTGCCCGAAGACGAAAAGCCGAGTAAATAGATACGCGACGGGGTGTCCGCTCGGACACCCCGTTTTTGTGCTACCTGCGTCGGCGCAATGCCAACAACGCGATACCCAAACCAGTTGCTACTATCGAGGCCGGCTCTGGCACAGCGGTAATCATCGAGACATCGATAAGGAATCCCTCATAACGTCCCGTGACGCCGTTAATGCCGGATCCCACTACGAAACGTCCATCCGAGGAAATGGCTTCTGCCTTGATGAACACTGAGCCATCCGTTAGCAAGTCAGCGTAGAGGTCGTTGAGGTCAATCATACCCGACCACGGCGTCCACAAGAAAGCATGGGACTCGTCTCCATTCCGCAGCACACTGCCAACAACCTTCAGCCCATCTCCAGAAACGCTATAAGCCCAGCTGGAAGAGAAACCTGGCAACACTCCCAAGCTCTCTACCTGGCCTCCCACCCAGCGAGCAGCATAATAGCCCAGCGAGGCATCCTGCGCCCTGCCCACGATAACCTGCCCGTTGGCAGAGACAGCTTGTGCTTCACTCCACGTGCCGCCTGGCAATAAGCCCAGCGTCTGCAGTCCACCATCTGCCGTCCACATGACGCCGACCCGCTTGCCATCAGCCTTCTGAGAATAGCCTACGGCAGTAGACCCATCCGCCGATACAGCGCGGATATAGGTCGAACCGCCGTCCAAGTTGCCCATATCTCTGGCTCCGCCCTGCGCATCCCACAGGAATGAACGGACAAGGCGCGTATCCGCGATGTAACTTCCAACAACCACCTTGCCGTCTGCGGAAACCGATCGCGCTTCGCTGGCGAAACCGGGCATCAGGTTCTGTAGCTGCCCATTTTCCCAACGGAAGGCATGGTAGTTGCCC
>BEHS01000122.1 GCA_002898895.1 bacterium HR16
AACGGGCGCGCGCGGGGCGTGCACAGGCGCAGCAGCGTTTGCGGCAGGGGAAGATTATTACCGAGAACGGCGTGCGCTACCTGGTGGAACCCGGAAAACCTTTCTACAATGCCCGACAGGGTATGGACGTATTCATCAACGGTTTGATGCGCGATGACGTGGTGGGCGCCAAGGCGCTGGAGATGCTGGAGCGTTACAGGGATAAGCGGTTCTTCTTTTTCATCCACTTCGCCGAGGTAGACCACCAGGGGCATCAGTACGGCGAAAACTCAAAAGAGTACAACGACGCGCTCATCTCCGGCGACAGGTGGCTGGGCAGAATCGTGCAGAAGCTGAAGGAACTGAAGCTGTACGATAAAACACTGATTTACGTGACCGCCGACCACGGCTTTGACGAGGGGATGAAAACCCATGCCGATGCGCCGTACGTCTTCCTTGCCACCAACGATAAAGGAATTGTGCGTCGGGGCACTCGTGCGGACATCGCGCCCACCATTTTAGAGAGGTTCGGAATAGACCTGAAGCGCATCGAACCACCGCTGGATGGGCATCCGCTCACAAAGCCGTACAACCCGCCGATATGGTAGCACACAGGAGCGACCCTTCTGGTGAACCGATTTGCCTCCACCCCGGCACTCCCCGCGGGCGGGGATGGAGCAATTCTTCACCCGTCCACGGGGGAGGTCAGGAGGGGGGCATTCACACCGCTCGGCAGGAGCCTCGGCCTCTGGCGGAATGGGATTTGGCGCACCACTACAGCGACAGCAGACCATGCCTCTGCAGGGCGAGGTGCGCCAGCATATACGAGAGGATAGACTCCGCACCGCCGTTGAGGTTTAAGCCGTGTGGCGTCAGGGCGTCGTGGCAGAAGCCGGTTTCGGGTTCGTATACCTTTAGCCCATGGTCGTTTCTGCCCAGGTACCACTCGTAGGCGAGTAATGCCTTTTCACGGTAGAGCGGTTCCCGTGAAAGCAGGTACGCGGTGGTACAGGCTTCTACCATCGCGCCTGCGTCCACCGGCTGCTGGTCCCAGCGGGCGGGCGTGCCCCCCTTCACCAGCCAGCCGTGGTTACCGATGGGGCGGAAGTGTCCGTCACTGAAGGTATGCCCGATGAGCCAGCGCAAGGTGGTATGGGCAACTTCAAGCCCCTCCGTATGATGCAGACGGTGCGCCGCCACAAATAGCGCCTGCGGCAGCCTTGCGTTTTCGTAGGTCACCACCGGCTCGAACCAGTGCCACTCGCGGTCGCTGTAGTGTCGGAATCCAGCCAGCAGTTTGTTCAATACATGATGTAGCAGGTCGGTATTCTCGGTTTCCAGCGCCGCGAACGCCAGCGCGCGAGGCGAATGCACCTCCATCATCGCACGCTCCATGCGTCGTATCATGTTGCGGGCAGCGCGGTCCGACGGGTGATGCTTCACCCAGATGTACAGCGCCCACAGCGTGCGCCCCAGCGCGTCGTCACTGCCGACAGATTCCAGCCATCTGCCCTGTGCGGAGCGAAAGTTGCGCACCCTGCCGCTGGGCAGGAACGCGCTTCGAACATAGCGCATGCAGCGGTCGCATAGTACACCCTGCAGGGCGGGGGGCATCTGCTCTCGCGCCAGTGTCGCTACAATCAGCGCGCGCGCCTGGTCGTCTATCGAGTAGCCATGCTCGGGGGCAGGGGTGCGCAGATTCGCGTGCTGCCACACCCCCAGCGGACCGAGCATTGTGTGCAGGTAATCAAACCGCATCGGGCAACCGCTCCGGCGTGGTGGTGGATTGAGTGGATTGGGCGGTGTCACCACCCGGCGCGAACACTGGCGACAGGTAGTGCCCTGCATAGTGCACGTCCGTTGCATGGTAGGCAAGCGTTGTTCGTGCAAGCCACTGGCTAAACTGCGCCCCCACCGCAGACCACGTCATGTGCCGGCTGTAATGGTATGCCCGATAGCGCAGTTGCTCACGGTACTTGTCGTCGCTGAGCAGTTTGTTCAGCGTGCTGGCGATAGACTGCGGGTCGCGGAACGGCACCAGCTCGCCCCTGCCGTCCGCGAGCAGCTCCTGCGCGTACAGGTAGGGCGTGGATACCACCGCGCATCCACACGCCAGCGCATAGGTCAGCGTGCCGCTGGAAATCTGCCCCGGATTGGGGTAGGGTGTGATGTATATGTCGGTGGCGGCAAGATAACGCAGCAGGCTCTCCTGCGTCAGGTAGCTGTTGACGAAGCGCACGTTGTTTTGTAATCCCAGCCGTTCCACCAGCGCAAGCAGTGACTCCCGATAGCTTTCGCCTTCGTAAGCCCGTACGTTGGGGTGGGTTTGACCGAGAACCAAATACAGCGCGTCCGGGTGCCGTTGCACCACTTCCTGCATGGCGACGATAACATCCTCGATGCCCTTCCCCCGGCTAATCAGCCCGAAGGTGGAAATCACCTTCTTGCCCTGTAAGCCCAGTTTGCTTTTGGCGATGTCGGTGCTGGTGAAGGGCACATCGGGTGCGCCATGCGGGATCATGTGCACGTGATGGGTGGGCACATGATACACCTGTTTGAGCAGCCGTATCGCGGTATGCGACATCACCATCACGCCCTGCGCGTGGGTAACCAGCTCCCGCAGGATGCGCTTCATGATGTCGCGCGGTTGTGGGTCTACTGTGTGCAGAGTAACAAACAAGGGTACCCGTAGCGTGCGCACAAAGCGCAACACCTCTTCACCCATCTCACCCGCAAACAAGCCGTACTCATGCTGCAGGCTCACAGCAGCAGGCTGCAGCTTGTTCAGGAACTGCGCAGCCAGCTCATAGTCCTGCACATGGTCCCTGCGAATTCGCCATATCACTCGCTGGTCGGCATAGTCTACCTCACCCTTATCGATAGCGACAACCAGCGCAGTCCACCCATAGAGTTCCGCTGCATTGGCTAAATCCCGGGTGAAGGTGGCAATCCCGCATTGCACAGGTGGATAGGTGCTCACGAACGCGACGTTACGTCCTTGCGTTAAACGGCTCATTACCTCACCTCCTTTCAAAGTAATGAGTCGCTCCCGCTGGAGCGTACACGACGTCCGTGATGACCAGATGGCAACAGGAAGCAGAAGCAGGTATCACAGACGGGTAACGGCAGTTAGCATTATACCAGAGGACATGCGGGTTTTGCAAGATTTTGCCGGAGCTGGCAAGAAAGCCCCTCTTTCCGTTTGCCAAAACAGGTATAGTACCGTTATCGGAACGAGCAAGGTTTGCGCGGTTCATGTATAATAGAATCGCTATTCCCAGCACAGAGAGGCGAGAGAGATGAACGAAGTAGAGAAGGCGACGTGGCGCACGAAGGTTGGTCTGGCGGAGATGCTCAAGGGCGGCGTGATTATGGATGTCACCTCGCCCGAGCAGGCGGAAATCGCCGAGGAGGCAGGCGCGGTGGCGGTGATGGCATTGGAGCGTGTGCCTGCTGACATCCGCGCGCAGGGTGGCGTCGCCCGCATGACCGATCCCAAAATCATCAAAGCCATCATGAAGGCGGTCAGCATCCCTGTGATGGCGAAGTGCCGCATCGGGCACTTTGTGGAGGCGCAGATACTGGAAGCACTGGGCGTGGATTTCATCGACGAGAGCGAAGTGCTGACCCCTGCCGACGAACAGCACCATATCAACAAGCACGCTTTCAAGGTTCCTTTCGTATGCGGTTGCCGCGACTTAGGTGAGGCACTGCGCCGAATCGGCGAGGGCGCGGCGATGATACGCACCAAAGGCGAGGCGGGAACGGGCAACGTCGTGGAGGCGGTACGCCACATGCGCGCGGTGATGAGCGGCATCCGCTGGTTACAGAGCCTGCGCGAGGATGAGCTGATGGCAGCGTCCAAACAGCTGCAGGCTCCATACGAGCTGGTGGTGGAGGTGCATCGCACCGGTAAACTGCCTGTGCCCAACTTCTCGGCGGGCGGTATCGCAACGCCGGCAGACGCCGCGCTGATGATGCAGCTGGGGGCGGAGGCGGTGTTCGTCGGCTCCGGTATCTTCAAGTCGGGTGACCCGAAGCGCCGTGCCAAAGCCATCGTGGACGCGGTAACCTATTACAACGACCCCAAGATTCTGGCGGAGATTTCGGAGGACCTCGGCGAGCCGATGGTGGGCATCGATATCCGCCAGCTGGAGGAAAAGGAACTCCTGGCGCCGCGCGGGTGGTAAAACGGGCGGGGAGGAGTACGCTCCTCCCCGTAAAGGATGTAGTCTCACCCCGCCAGCCGCTCGCGTGCCTGCTGCAGTCTCCGCTGGAAGTCGCGAAGCACTTGCCGGGTCTCGTCCGCTTCGTCGTTCAGCGTTGGCTCTGGCATAAAGGGTTTGGACTGAGCGAGCACCCTGTCAAAGCTGGACGTGGTATCCGGAGGCTCGGTCAGGTCCATCAGCAGGTTAACTTGCTGCGCTGTGGAGCCTATCAGCAGGGTTCTACCTCGGACGGTGATGAGGTGCACCGCTCCTGCTCCCAGAAAGCGTGTATCCAGCACGGTGATAGTGCCTTCGCTTTTTGGAGGAGCAAGGCGGGTAAACCACTGGGCAACCTGTCCCTTGCTACCGCCGTTCAGGGCACGCGGCAGTCCCCACTTGATAAGAGCCAGCGCGACCACCAGCCCTAACAACCATCTCCACGCCTGGCTTGTAGGAGAGCCGACCGATTCGGGCAAAGTTTCGCGCCGCAGGGTATCCCAGCCTTCGCCGGGGGGCTGCGCGGTTTGGGTGTTCTGCGGTGTCGCCGATGTTGCAGCTGATGGCGGCGAGGCGCGATGCAAGCTGGGGGCGCCGGAGGCAGGCGGCGAGAAGGTAGTCTCAGGCGGTGAAGCCGCTATCCGCACTGCCACCAGCGTGCAGAGCGTGAGGATGAACACTGCCCTCCTCATGCCACCGCTCTCCGGCTAATCTCCACTAACTGCTCCTGCGGGTTGATAATCTCGGTAATGCGGATGCCGAAGTTATCCTCGATAACCACCACCTCCCCGCGTGCTATGATGCGTCCGTTTACCAGCACATCCACCGGCTCGCCCGCCACACGATCCAGCTCCACAATCGAGCCGATGGTCAGTTCCAGTACATCCTTGATGAACATTCGCTTGCGCCCCAGCTCTACGGTGAGCTCCAGCGGCACATCCAGTATCAGGTCAATGCCTGTGGGCAGGGGTTGGGGAGCGGCCTGAGCCAGAGGAACGAACGGCTGTGCCGAGGCTCCTGTCTCCTCCAGAAGCTGGAATGGGCTACTTTGCGCAGAACCCGTTTCACCCTCGCCCGAAGGCGCGCCTGACTCTTCTCCCGCCAGCCACAAGCCGAACCGCTCATCGCCTATTACTGTCAGCGCGCCGATTGGGCTGCCGTCCACATGCAACACCGCATCCATGCGCACGAGGTTGTCCTGAGTAAGCCATTCTATAGGGGGTTGGAGAGTATCGTAATGAGCCTCCACCTGCAGTACGTTGCATTCTACACCGCTGGTATTGACGATTGCCTGCGCCAGCCCGTTTGCGATAACGAACAGCACCTGCTGCAGCACCTGCAACATGCCCTCGTCGATCTCCGCCGGTGGGGAGGAACCATCGCCTCCCACGGCGATGTCCGCCAGTGTTGCCGCCGACGTGGTTTCCAGCGCGATAATCAGGGTATAGGCGGTTGTGGTTTGAAGGGTGGCTATTCCGTAAACGCGCTTTCCCGTGAACGTGTTCTCCAGCTCGGAAAGGGGCAGCAGGGTTACAAGAGGCGACGAAAGGGTTGCCTGCCGGTTCACCGCCTCCGACAGGGATACGGACACGGTGCCCCACAGGCTCTCCTGTTTTGCGGTAATCGTGTTGATATGCTCCAGGTTCAGAGATGCCATCGGCTACAACTCCTCCTCACGCAGATGATGGCGATGGATTTGGCTTCGCAATGGGTTTGTTGGTGACAATGCTCTCTATCTGCACAACCACCTGTTTGCCTCGCAAGCCCGGTCGTGCCCGAAATTTCACCCTGTTGCCCACCATGATGTCAATAGGTTCGCTGGTGCGACGGGTTAATAAGACGACGTCGCCTTCCTTCAGGTCCAGTATCTGGCGCAGCATCAGGCGCGTGCTACCGAGCACTGCTACAAGCGGCACCCGAGTCTGTTGAAGCTGCTGGGCAATGAGCACAGCGTGTTGTGAAGGGGCGCGTTTGCTGCCGGAGAACCAGCGCTGGGCGCTGAGCTTGGACAGGATGGGTTTGAGCAGGAGGTAGGGAATGCACAGGCTCATTGCTCCGTGCGTTTCGCCCACGCGGATTTCGAAAAGAATAGAGACGACGATATCGTTCGGCGGCACAATCTGCACGAACTGCGCGCTGGTCTCCATACCCTCGCGAATGGGGGTGAAGCTGACGATGCCTTCCCACGCTGTGCGCAATGCCCCCAGAGCGCGGTCCACCACGTTCTCTACCAGTGGCCGCTCGATATCGGTGAGCGCAGCTTGCGGACGTTTTACCACCGTGCCAGGACCGCCCAGCAGACGGTCTATCATGCTGATAACCACGTCGAACTCTATCTCCAGCAACGCCTGCCCGGACAAGGGCTGCATACTGAAGATGTTAATCAGACTGCTGGTGATGGCGCGGATATATTCGTCGTAGGGAATTTGCTCTACCGATATCAGGTCGATATGCACCGGCGCGCGCAGGTAGGCGGAGAGAGTGGAGGAGAACAGCCGCGCGAAGGTCTCGTGCAGCATCTGCATGGTGCGCAGCTGGTCCTTGGAGAATTTGTCAGGGCGACGGAAATCGTATACCTCATAGGCGATAGGCATACGCCGGTCGGCTTTGCCTGTTCCGGGTACCTGGGCAGCAACACCGGATGCGCTCGGTGCAGAGGGTTGCGCCACCTCCTCCGAACCACTCAGCGAAGCCAGTAACGCCTCTATCTCTTCCTGCGACAGTATCTCCACCATGTGCACCCACCTGATAACGTGCTACTGGAGCGTGAGCGAGGTGAAGTACACCTCTTTGACCATCTCATCCCCGAGTAACTCGTTCAGCTTCTCCTTCAGTTCCTTTTTCATCTTCTCTTTGCCCTCACCGCTCACCAGCTGGCTCATGCTCTTGCTGGACAGCACAGTGATAACTGTGTCGCGGATAGGGGCGAGCAGTTTAGGTTCCAGCTTGCCTCCTTCGCCCCCTCCCAGGGGTTTCTCAAGTCCTATCGCCAGCGTCACCTTAGCATAGTGTGAGCCGTCGGCAAGGTTCACCACGAACTCGTCCAGCTCGATGGTGTATTCGGGTAGCGTTTTCTCCTCCTTCTTCTCCTCCTTGCTCTTGCCAAAGATGACCTTACCGACACCAAACGCTACTACCGCGCCGAGCAAGATACCCACAGCCAGAAAGATAATGGTCTTGTTCTTGCCACCACTGGAAGCACCTTCTGCGCTTGCCTTCTTTGCTGCCATTATAACCTCCTAGAAGAGAGTGAAGCAGAGATGTCGGCGTTTCCCATCCTCTATTGTCGGCTTAGCGCGAGCCGAATCTTAGAGCGTTCTGCGAGGTTTTGAGGATGGCGATGTCCACCCGTCGGTTCTGCGCGCGGTTCGAGGGCGAGTTGTTCGGCACGAGGGGGCGCGTGTCGGCGTAGCCCACGGCGATGAGGCGGTGGGAGGGAATGCCTCCCTTTTGCACCAGATAGCGTAACACCCGCGCTGCGCGCGCTGCCGAAAGCTCCCAGTTCGACGGGTACTGAGGGGTGCGAATAGGCAGGTTGTCGGTATGCCCTTCAATCAGCACGGGGTTCGGCACGGCGCGAAGTACCTGAGCCACATGGTCCAGCACCTGTCGGGCAGAGGGTTTCAGGTCTGCACTGCCGAGGTCAAACAGGGTGCCATCGCTGAGAAGGGAGATAACCACTCCGCGTTCCTCGTGACGAACGCGCACCTGTGCCTGCAAGCCCGTTTTCTGCAAGAACTGCTGGAGCTGCGCAGCCTGTTGTTCCAGAGGGTCTACAACCTGCCCTGTGCCGACGATTTTGCCCCCGTTGTGTTCGGGTAGAGCCTGAAACTCGCGCCGCATCGATTGCGCCAGAGCGCCGAACTTCTCCTGATTGACCGCCGACATCGAGTAGAGCATGATGAATAACGCCACCAGCAGGGTAATCATATCGGCGTAGGTGATTAGCCATCGGTCTATGTTTTCATGCCGCCTCGTGCTCCTGCGTGTTCTGGTCATCGTGTGTGTGCCACCTCAACGCGGGTAGGGCACGCTTCTGTCGCTGTGAGAGAAACGCCCGTAAACGTTGTTCCACAATGCGCGGGTTTTCTCCCGATTGAATCGCCAGAATACCCTCCACGATGACCTCACGCAAGAGCACCTCTTCCGCATGGCGGGCGCGCAGCTTACTGGCAATGGGCAGGAAGAGCAGGTTGGCAAAGCTCACACCGTACAGCGTGGCAACGAAGGCGGTAGCGATAGCCGGACCCATCTGGCTGGGGCTTTCGATGCGTGACATCATGTGTATCAGCCCCATGACCGTGCCCAGCACGCCCATGGTTGGTGCATAACCGCCCATGCTGGTGAAAATCTGCTCGCCCTGACGGTGGCGTTCTTCCAGAAAGGTGATTTCCAGCTGCAAGATGTCACGCACCAGCTCGGGGTCGGTGCCGTCTATCGCCAGCTGCAGGGCGCGCTTGAGAAACTCGTCGGACGTCGCATTGGCGTCGGATTCCAGCGCAAGCAGTCCCTCGCGTCGCGCTTTGTCCGACAGCGCTA
The DNA here is from genome assembly GCA_002898895.1 of bacterium HR16. Lineage (GTDB taxonomy): Bacteria > Armatimonadota > HRBIN16 > HRBIN16 > HRBIN16 > HRBIN16. The sequence continues at coordinate 8,724 of BEHS01000122.1, forward strand.
CTAACCAGCGGATAGTGTGGAGGATGTCTACCGGTGAGATGACCAGAGCCTGACGCAAGATTCGAGGCAGGTCGCGCAACTGCTGGGCGCTGAGTCCGATAAGCGTCGCGCCGAAAGTGCCGCCGAGAACAATAATCGCCGCAGGCACGTTCACCAGCTGTTGCAGATGCCCTCCTTCCAGCCAGAGAGCAATGAGCAAACAGCCAACGCCGATGAGCAGTCCGCCAACGGTAGTGGCGTCTGTTCGGCTGTTGGAAGGTTTATTCCTCGTATAACCGGTAAGCATGGCGTCGATACTCCAGCACACGACGGACGATTTCCTCTACATCTTCACTCACCACCAGCTTCTTGCCGCTGGTCAGTGTGATGACCGTGTCCGGCGTGGCTTCTATTGTCTCTATCAGCTCAGCATTCACCACCAGTTCGGAGTGGTCGAGCCTCGTTACTTTAATCATGGCTTTTCATCGTCCTTTTTGTATGCCCTCACCCCCGACCCCTCTCCCGAAGTCTCGGGAGAGGGGGGAGGTAAGTGGAGGTTACCGCTTCATCTGCAACACATCTTGCAGCAGCTCATCCACTGTGCTGACGATGCGGGTGTTCGCCTGAAATCCGCGCTGGGTGATAATCAGGTTGGTGAATTCGTTGCCGATGTCGGCGTTGGACATCTCCAGGTAGCCAGCGCTGATAGTTCCTCGTCCACCGGTTTGCGCGGTGCCGATGTTCGCCACGCCCGAGTTGGCGGACTCGCGGAAGAGGTTGTTACCTGTCCGCTCCAGACCAGCCGGGTTATTGAACACCGCCAGCGCCACCCGCGCAATCGGCAGGTTCAGTCCGTTGCTGAACACCCCGTTGATCACGCCGTCGGGCGAAATGGTAAGCTGCTCCAGAGTGCCCGGCGGGTAGCCGTTCTGCGAAATAGGCTCAACGGTGGAATAGGTAGCCAGCTGGGTAATCCGGGACAGGTCCAGCTCTACGGTCATATCGGGCGCGCCGGTTCCCGGTGGGGTGAAGGTAATTGTCTGGACAGAGCCGCTGGTGATACGCCCGCTGGTGTCGAATCCGACATTACCTGCCACCGTCCACGAAGCACCCCCGTCCAGCGAGTACTGCAGCTGCCATGGGGTGCTTGGCGGGTCGGCAGTCGGGCGGGAGAACTGCAGTCTCAGCTCATGAGACGCACCAACGGCATCGTACACCGTCACGCTGGTTGTCCAGCTGGTGCCATCCAGCTGGAGGTTGCCCTTGTATAGCACGCTGGTGGTCGCCTGTCCGGCGACGGTCTTGCCAACAGGTATAGTGATGAACGACTGCGGACCCAGCGGCTCCGTGATATCGATGGTGCCGTCAGCGTTAGGCATCCATCCCACCAGCTTCTCTCCGGTGGCTTTATGTACGAGTGTGCCGTTCGCGTCGATATCGAAGTTTCCGTCGCGCGTGAAGGCGACGCGCCTGTTGTTGCTTACCACGAAGAAGCCGTTGCCCTGGATAGCAAGGTCGGTGACGCGGTTGGTGGCTTGCAGACTGCCCTGTTCCAGAATGGTGTCGATACTGCCTACCTGCGTGCCCAGCCCTATCTGCATCGGGTTGGTGCCGCCCATGCCCCCTTCCACCGGTCTGGTAGCACCGCGCAGCGTCTGTGAAAGCATCTCCTGAAAATTCACCCGCCCGGATTTGAATCCGGTGGTGTTGATGTTGGCGATATTGTTGCCGACCACACCCATGCGCACCTGGTGCGCCTTGATGCTCGAGATGCTCGAGAACATCGCCTGAAGCATATCTCTGACCTCCTCCTTACATGTGTTGACGTGATTGTAACGGTTGGCTCCCTCGGTCGGTCGGGAGCACAGGGGGCGTCCCCGTCACGCGGAGGGGGTCCCGCCCCAGCGGCATGCCCGTTACAGCACTACCGCGCTGTCGATATTGGTAAACACGTTCTCCTTCAGGTTCTCCTTGTCGATAGCGGTAATCACCGTGCGGTTACGCACGCTCACAATCAGCGCGATGTCGTCCATCAGCAGAAGAGACTCGCGAGAGCCTTTTTCCGCCGCTTTGTCTACGGCGTTCTCCACCCGTCGCAACGCTTCCGCGTCCAGCTCGATGTGGCGCGATTGCAATCTCGCCTGCGCGTGAGCGGAGAAACGCACACTCCCTTGCGCCTGCTGCAATGCGGTGCGGAACGCTTCGCCGCCCTGTACCGTGCGTTGCGCAGGCGTTGCGGTTGTGGGCGGAGAAACGTTTGCTATCTGGCGAACCTCTGGCATCTTGCACCTCCCGAGCTATCCGTTCACCTGCAGCACGTTTTCCACACGCGCCTCTTTGCCGTCCACCAGCAGCCACACGCCGTCGGCAGTAAAGCGCACTGCACTCACCTTGCCTTCCACAGGAGAAGCCTCGCCCTCGCGCAAAGCGGTAACCTGCTTGCCGAGCAGGGCGGTGGCTTGCGTGGCGGTGACCAGCGTCTGAAGCTTTTGCAGGGTATGCGCCATCTCTTCGGCGTTTTCCACCTGCGCGAACTGCGCCAGCTGCATCAGGAAATCCCTGTCCTGCATCGGCTCCAGAGGGTTCTGGTTCTGCAGCTGCGTCAGGAACAGCTTCAGGAACTGGTCCTTGCTGGTGCTTTTCGTTGTACTCGTCGACGCGGTTGTTGTATTGCTTACACCGCTACTTGCTGTGACCGTCATCGTGTTTCAACCTCCTCTGCGCTACGCCAGCAGGTTAACGCTTCCCGGTGTAGTGCGTCCCAAACTTGCCTCGCTGATGGCGGGCATCGCCGATTCTGCTTCCAGCCAGCCTCTTGCCGATGGCGGTGGAGTGTACGGCTGGTGCAACAGGAACTGACGCCCGTCGCCCTGCACGGATACCTGCAGTGCGCCCAGCTGCAATCCTCGCTCCTGCAGTGCTTGTTGCAGCAGGCTGGAGTTGCTTTCCAGCATCTGCCTCACCGCGTGATTATCCGCCACGATGTGCGTGAGGATGGCGCCATC
>BEHS01000123.1 GCA_002898895.1 bacterium HR16
GTACGTGCCCCGACATCCGCAACGTGGTCACGAACATGGACTGTAGCGTACACAACCGCGGATCCAACTATGTTTTCGTGGACGGACATGCGAAATGGCTGCGTGTTAGTGCCACCCTGAATCCTGCTAACCTGTGGGTAGACGAATCGGAGCCGGATGCGCGAGCGTGTGTGTCCAACGCCTACATGAACCGCCTGATAGCCAACAACCGCACGCGCACCGAGTGCCTCGGACAGTGAGGGCGTAACGATGCAGCGTCAGATAAGTCCCGCAGTGATCGTTCTTGCTGCGGTAGCGGTGCTGGTGGTCATCGGTCTGGTTTGGGCGTACGTTCAGCGAGCGTCCCGTGTAGAGACCGAGACGATACGCGAGCAGGTGGAGCAGGAGATGTACCGCGAAGGTGAGCTGGGGCATCGCCCCGGCGAAGTGCCGGTACGCACTGCCGGTAAGTAGAATATATCGATGAACACGTCAATCTGCTTCTGCCGGTATGCCCGCGCAGGGCATACCGGGCTTTTTGTACCTGAGCAAGGGAAACCCTGCGCGAACGACGAAAGGGAAAGCGACAGGATGCGAGGACAAGCAAGCAGGCACTCACACGAAGGGAGGAAGGAACGATGCACAAGCTTTCGCGACGACGCTTCTTACAGGATTCGCTGGCGCTGCTGGCGGTCACTGCACTGCCCGCTCCCGTTTTCGCTTCGGTCAAGGTGGCTCGCAAACAAGCCAGCCCGAACGAGCGCATCGGCGCGGCGGTCATCGGCTTCAACGGACAGGGCAAAAGCCATATCCGCCAGCTGCTGGCTCAACCCGACGTGGACCTGGTGGCGCTGTGCGACGTGGACGAGGCGGTGTGGCCCGTTGGATTGAAGATTGTGGAAGACGCGGGCAGACCCAAACCCAAAACCTATCAGGACATCCGCAAACTGCTGGAAGACAAGGATGTGGACGTGGTGACCATCGCCACGCCCAACCACTGGCACGCGCTCGCTGCCATCTGGGCGATGATGGCAGGCAAAGACGTATACGTGGAGAAACCCACCAGTCATAACGTGTGGGAAGGGCGGCGCACGGTGCAAATCGCCCGGCAGCTGGGGCGCATCTGCCAGGGTGGCACGCAGATTCGCTCTTCTGAGGGCATCCGCCAGGCGATGCAGTACCTGCACGAGGGCAAGCTGGGCAAGGTGTACCTGGCACGCGGACTGTGCTATAAACGGCGTGATTCCATCGGCAAGGTGCCCGGTCCCCAGGAGCCGCCTGCTACCGTAGATTATGACATCTGGCTGGGACCCGCGCCCAAGAAGCCCGTCATGCGCCAGCGGTTCCACTACGACTGGCACTGGTTCTGGGACTACGGCAACGGCGACCTGGGCAATCAGGGTGTGCACCAGATGGATATCGCCCGCTGGGGTTTGAACAAGAACACCCTGCCGAACAAGGTGCTGGGCCTGGGTGGGCGTTTCGGCTATGTGGACGACGGCGAGACGCCCAACACCGAGCTGGTCTTCTGCGACTACGGCGATTGCCAGATTATCTTCGAAGTGCGCGGGCTGGAGACCCCCGACTTGAAGGGCGTCAAGGTAGGCAACATCTTCTACGGCGAGAAGGGTATCATGGTCATCCCCAGCTACAGCCAGGCGATTGTATTCGACAACGACGGCAACAAGGTGATCGAGTTCAGCGCGGGCGGCGACCACATGCGCAACTTCCTCGACGCAGTGCGCAGTCGAAAACACACCGACCTGCACGCCGACATCGAAGAGGGGCATCTCTCCAGCGCGTTGTGCCATCTGGGCAACATCTCCTATCGGCTGGGTGAGCTGGTACCCTTTGACGCCGAGAAGAAAGCCTTTGGGGACAACAAGGAGGCTTACGAGACCTTCGCCCGCTTCGAGGAGCACCTCGCGGCAAACAACATCGTGCTGCGGGAAACAAAATATCGCCTGGGACGTGAACTGCAGATTGATGCCCATCACGAAACCTGCGGGCGCGATTCACGGGCTAACCGCCTGCTCACCCGCGAATATCGCAAGCCGTATGTGGTGCCAGAGAAGGTGTAACCCTCACCCCCCAACCCCTCTCCCAACGCGTTGGGAGAGGGGTTATTGATGGTTTGCTCAACTGTGCCACTTATGCTAAAATAACCAAGGGGTTACGTGCAATTTATCGTTAGGGGCAAGCATGAGCGGACGGCAGCTACGAGGGCTTAAAGGGGAGGAGGTTGTCAAAGCTTTTGAGCGCGCGGGTGGCGTTGTACGCAAAGGCAAAGGGAGCCATGTGAACATCAAGATGCCGAACGGAGCGCTTATAACTATTCCGATGGCGGCGGAAGTCAAAGTTGGCTTGCTGAAGGCAGCGATTCACCGAGCGGGGCTCAGCGAGGAAGAGTTTATAAGTTTCCTTTAAGGGAGAGGTACAATGGACTACACCGTTATCATCCATGATGCAGAGGAAGGCGGGTACTGGGTAGAAGTACCCGCCTTACCCGGTTGCTTCTCGCAGGGTGAGAGCATGGAAGAAGCCCTGCGAAATATCGAGGAAGCCATCGCTGTGCACCTCGACGCTTTGACAGAAGAAGGAAAAAGTGCACCACCTGACATCGGCTGGATGGTGGCACGGGTAGCAGTGCCAACGATACAGACCCAACGAACGGCTGCCCGAAAAAGACCCCACAAGGTGTAACCTTCACCCCAACCCCTCTCCCAACGCTTTGGGAGAGGGGTTATTGTGTTCGGCGGGTGGTCCACTGGTCGTCATTCCTCAGTACGTGCTATAATGAAACTGTGTCAGGAGGTGACGGAGTTGACCACGACCAGCTTGCGCGAAGCGCAGAGGCACCTTTCCCGATTGCTAGAGCGGGTTGCGCAAGGAGAACAAGTCGTAATTACCCGAAGAGGGATTCCCGTTGCGGTTCTTTCATCCGTAGGCGGTTCAACGCATTCCTCAGATATTCGCCAGGCTATCGAAGAGCTGCGGGCACTGCGCGAAGGAGTGCGATTAGGAGATCTATCCATACGCGAGCTGATTGAGGAAGGCCGCTTGTAATGAAAAACGCCTTGGTACTGGATGCCTCGGTAACCCTCTCGTGGGCATTCGAGGATGAGGTCAGTGCTTACGCAGACAGGGTTCTGGAGTCCTTGAGCGATATGCAAGCGTTCGTGCCCGCTATTTGGCCCCTCGAAGTAACTAACGCTCTGCTGGTAGCTCAACGACGAGGCAGGTTAGACGATCTGCGAAACGAACGTTTTCTAACGCTGTTACAGCGGCTACCCATCACTGTGAGCGTAATATCTGCTAAGACCGTGTTTGACGAGGTACTGCGAATGGCGCGACAGTATCAGCTATCCACCTACGATGCATCTTATCTTCAGTTGGCGATACAGATGGGATTGCCGCTCGCCACTCAGGACGAGCCTCTGCGCCAGGCGATGCAGCAGTGCGGAGTACCGATTTTTCTGGGTGAAGCTATCCTGGGGAGAGAATAGCCCACCACTCACCCGCACGTATCGCAAGCCGTACGTGGTGCCAGAGTAGGTATAGCCCTCACCCCCAACCCCTCTCCCAACGCTTTGGGAGAGGGGTTATTGTGTTTAACGGGTGGTCTGTCCGCTGCTGGGTGGTGGCGCAGCTCCCCCACCGCCCGGAGGTCCCATACGCTGCGACTTGGGTAGCATCGGACCGGTGTAATAGTCGGGAGGCGGAGGCTCTTCCTTCTGTACCTGAAAGCGCAATAGCATGGCTACGCCTGCCAGCACAATGCCCACAAGTAGCAGGATGGCGATATTTTTCTGCCTGTCTGTTCCACCCATCGCTGTTTCCTCCCCACTGCCGAAATGAAGCCCCCGCCTGTGTGGCGGGGGCTTCGGCTAATTGGTCGCTCCTTGAGCAGGACCTGTTCCTGTCCTCTGCCCCTTGGGAAGCATAGGACCCTCGTAATAGCCCTCTGCCTGTGGCTCCTCCTTCTTGCCGCAGGCTGTAATACTTAGCCCGATGACGACGAGCCACAGCAGGCTCAGCACGAGCAGTACCGCTCTGGCGATGTTTCTTCGCATGACGTTACTCCATCGAGAAGCAGAAGTAGCGAGAGAACCACACGGTCTGCCCGTTCTCGACGGTGCTCTGCAGGTAGCGCTCCGGGTTGCGCTTGATGTTCTTGGCGTGACCATCCAGGAAGGTGAAGTTCGCGCCGTCCTGGTGAATCTTCGCCGACTCGCAACCGATGGAAATCACCACATAGGTCGGACCCTTGTCCAGCATGGTGATACCATCACCGATCAGGATGGTCTCCGCCGGTCGCTTGATTTCCGGCATGTAGCGGGTCAATCCACCCATGCTAGGTGGATAGCACAGGCTACCCGGGAAGTGGAAGAACGGGTCTTGCTGAGTTCCGGAGCCAATCCGGCTTGCCATCTGGAACACGATGCCATAGTGCGCGAAGACCTGGGTAGGCGGCCAGTAGGGGTCCATCTCGCCCGGGTAGCAGTCAGGCATATTTACGCCTTCCATATACCGTTCCTGGCTCCACGAGGGGCACCGGTGCAAACCGGCTGGCTGTCCGCCTACAGTGTAGGTTCGTCCGGGGTCTGGCGGAACCAGCGTGCTCTTGATGTATGGATGTAGCAGACCGAACCAGAACCGTTCGTTCAGGGGCTGCCCGGGGTACTCCCGAATCTTGAACCAGGGCACGATGGCTTCATCGTAGTCCTGAGCATACATCAGGATCGCCGTGCCGAACTGCTTGGAGTTAGACAGACACGACGATTTACGAGCTGCTTCTCGCGCCTGTGAAAACACCGGGAACAAAATCGCTGCCAGTATCGCGATAATCGCGATAACCACCAGCAGCTCAATGAGCGTGAAAGCACGTCGCTTCATTACCGTTTTACCCTCCTGACTTTGGATGTGATGAGTTATGTCAAACGCTTAAAAGCGTCGGACATCTTTGTATACGTATTCGCAAAAGGAATACCGATCTCCTTTTTTGCTAAACGGCTTTACTACCACTGCAGTTTATATTTTGCACTTTACTGGAAGTTTTGTCAACAGTCTACCGGACACCAGGGAGAATTTTCCGGTAAATTTCTCAGGGGGTAACGTTATCGACAACAGGGGTCCGCCCCTTCCCCACTTGGGAAGGGGCGGTTTCGTTGCTACTGCGTGGGGTTGCGATAGAGATAAATCGGCGAGTTCATGTTGTAGGTGAAGCTAGGCGCAGTTACGTTCTTCACGTGTCCGTCCACGAAGGCGATGTTGTATGCATGGGAGCCGTCGCCCGTCAGGTACGAGTCGGGCGGGGTGTTGCTGGCAACGCGATGCCAGTAACCGGTGTCCCACAACATCGCTACCTCCGCCACGCGCTGGATAGATGCCTGTCCCAGGTTCCAGTACTGAGGCATGTTCGTCCAGTTGCTGACCCGCCCGTTGTCATTGATGATACCGGGCGAGTAGACGAGTCCCTGGTTGTAGATATAGCTGGAACCGATGCCCACACCGGGCCAGCGCATCACCATCCAGCCCTTGCCGAGCCCTTCGCACGCCCACTGGTTGTCGGTGCCGCGGTCCGCAGGGTCGCGGAAGATGCCCTCGTTTTTCACGTAAGGCACAATCAGGTCCTGCACGTATGGCAGAGCCAGCTCGCCAACCCCGATCAGTGCGGTGACCGCTCTACCCCCTCGCGGGTCGTCCACGAACTGCACGTTGTGCGACCCCAGAAGGTCCAGCGGCGATGGTCCCGCATACCAGTCGATACATCCGCCCGGGCCGGAGTCGGGTGCGTGCTGGCTGACGTTAATAGGTGGCGACTGCGCCCACGGGAAGCGGTCGTCGTAGTCCTGAATATACATCAGGATTGCCAGCCCCATCTGCTTCAGGTTAGACTGGCAGGACGATTGCTTGGACTGTTCGACCGCCTGCGCGAACACCGGGAACAGGATGGCGGCAAGGATGGCGATAATCGCCACAACCACCAGTAGCTCGATGAGCGTGAAGCCCTGTCTGTTTTTCATGATGATGCCCCTCCTTCATAATGATTGGCAGACGCCGTTCAGTTAGCGTTCCAGACCCAGATACCGCCCCGGCGCAGCTTCACGTACTGGTCGTACGGGGTGGACTTGGTGTGTCCGTCCGCGAACAGCAGGTTGATCATGGTGTCGTTGTGCCACCTCTCGGGGAAAGACTGTAGCGTGGTGTCGCTACGAGCGGTGCCTGTGGTGTGTGGCCCATGCCCGCCGTCGTGGAAAACGAACACCTGCGAGTAGCGCAAGTCGGCAACAATCCCGCGCTCCCAGTCCGAGGACATCGCCAGCTGCGTCTGGTCAAAGTTATTCAGGCGGCGCATCACGTAGTAATACGAGGAGCCAAACTGGTTGTAGTAGTTGCCCACAGCGGCTACTCCCTGTGCCAGCGGTGGACGGTCGCCTGAATCACTGGGGTCTTTCCAGACCTGCTGGTTCTTGATGTAGGGCGTTAGCTGGTACTGCACGCTGTAGAAGCAGCCTGCCTGCAGCGTATCCTCGCACGGAGGCCGCTGTCCATAGGCGTAGGCGTCGTAGCGGTTCGTGCCGTTGGGAATGATACGGTCGTAATCCTGCACGTACATGCTGAACGCCTTGCCAATCTGGTTCATGTTGGACAGGCAGTTGGCGTTGCGGGCAGACTCTCTCGCGCGCGCGAACACCGGGAACAGAATGGCTGCCAGAATCGCGATAATCGCTATCACGACCAGCAGCTCGATCAGCGTGAAAGCATGTCGCTTCATCACCGTTTCACCCTCCTGACCTGATGTAGGATATGTCAAAGCCGGTCGGCTATTGACCAGAGATAACTCTTGTTACGCTAACCACATTCTGACTGATTGTTTAGACGCTTTACGATTCACCCATGTTCCACGTTATTACATCTAATATTACAACACCAGTAATAAGTTTAGTCAACGTAGATAGACTTGTCAAGGGATTTGGAAGAAAGCACGGGATTCGAAAACGCTTATCCGAATCCCGTGCCTCAAGCTGCTTACTCGTCGCCGATGGCGCCGAAGTTTGCTACCAGGATGCCGAAATCGAACAGGGTCACTTCCTCATCACCGTCGAGGTCGGCATCGGCGTTCCAGTTCTCATCACCGGGGATACTGCCGAAGGAGGCAACCAGCGCACCGAAGTCAAACAGGGTTACCTCGTTGTCACCGTCGATGTCGCCGTTCATCAGCGACACATCCACGCCGGTGACATCTGCGCCGGAGACCACCACACCCGATACCACGACGCGCAACCAGTGGCTGGCTTTGAAGGCGATGTCATACGTGCCGTCCGCCACGTCGGCGATTGTATAAGAACCGTCAGCGTTCAGGTTAATCTGCTCGGAGCGCACCACGTTGCCGTCCTGCCGCAGCTCCACGTCGATAGGCACCTGCGTGATGTCGCCACCGAAGTCCTCCAGCGTGACTGTGCCTTTGATATTCACGGTAGCTGGCAAGAGATTGTGCAACGCCGCCACGTACACGATGTCCGCGTCGAACCGGGTGCTGGGATAGGGCTGGTTGGGCGTTGCGGATTGGGGCCCTTGCAAAGGCACATAGCCGGTTCCACCGCCGAGAATCACGTTGCCCTGTCCGCTCGAATTATCTACGCGGTCAGCGTCGATGAGGTTGGCAATCATGATGGCGTCGATCGCTTCTCCGTCCTGCAAACCGAAGTCGCTGAGATTGTACGCCGTGGCGAAGACGTTGTAGCCGGTGGTGAAAGAGTTAGCGAACTCGTAACGCCACTGGCTGAACTCAGTAGATCCCTTCTTACGGACCGCCACCATGAACCCCTCTGGTGCGCCCAGCGAACCGACCTCGTACACCACAAAGTCTTCGCCGGACAGGTTGGGCAGTCGCTTGCCTTCCCAGTCGACCAGGATGATTTTGCGATCGACGGAAGTGCCCAGCTCCACGAAACGCGCTCGTCCCGTGGGACTACCGTTCATGATCCACCCGATAGTCTTGGTGCGGTCGAAACTGGGCTGGTCATACAGAAAGTCGGAGTCGTAAAAGTTGAAGCCGCTCACGTTGTCGGGCTGCACGGGAAGAGCACGCGTGGGGCTGTTCGCGAGGTCCCATGAGTAGCCGCCGACCGTGAAGACCTGCGCTACTGCCGGTTGTGGAGTAGCGAGCAAAAGGGCTGCTACACCCACCAGAGCGATACGGAGACAGACGCTGGCGAAACGCATTTTGAGTACACCCTCCTTCCTGAATAGTTACGCGCATGTCCTGCCAGAAGCCACGTAATACCGTACTACGGTAAAAATGGCTCTTTCGCCTGCTCTTTGAAAAAACCTTCCACTTACTTAATATGCATAAACCGTACCAAAACCCTGTGTTTTTGCGGGCAGAAACAAAAATAGTAGTAAAAATCCTGTGTTAGAGAGTGCTATTACGATATGTTGCTATAGACATTCTCATGCTGCTCTACCAATTCCTTTACTGCATCCAGCAGGTGACGTGCTATTTCGCGCTTGGTCATGAGAGGCAGGGATTCCTGCCTGCCATCCGCCCACAAGAAGGTCACGCGATTGGTGTCGGTGCGAAAACCGGAGCCTTCCTGCGACACATCGTTCGCCACGATCATGTCCAGATTCTTTTCGCGCAGCTTCGCCTGCGCATTTTGCAGCAGCTCTTGCGTCTCCGCCGCGAAGCCTACCAGAACACGTTTGCCCTTGCGCTCGCCCAGCGTGCGCAGGATGTCGGGGTTGGGCACGAGGCGAATCGTCCACTCCTCTTCGCCCTTCTTGCGCTTACCCTGCCAGACCTCGGCGGGACGGTAGTCGCTGACGGCGGCAGTTGCCACTACTACGTCCGCCTCATCATACACCTGCAAGCAAGCGTCCAGCATCTCCTGCGCGGTACGCACCCTGATTACCTTCACACCGGCAGGAGGCTCCAGCAGAGTGGGACCGGTTACCAGCGTGACCCTTGCTCCTTGCCGAACCGCCTCCTCCGCAATCGCATAGCCCATCTTGCCCGAAGAGGGGTTCGAGATGTGGCGCACCGCGTCAATCGGCTCTTCGGTAGGACCGGCTGTGACCAGAATATGCACGCCATGCAGGAGTGGATTCAATACTGTTTCCACCGCCGCGAGGATGGTAGGTGTATCCGCCAGCTTACCTGCCCCCACGTCTCCGCAGGCAAGCATCCCTTCCGCAGGATAAACGAATGTTGCGCCACGCCCTTCCAGAATCTTTACATTGTGTTGTGTTGCGGGATGCTGCCACATGACGGTGTTCATCGCGGGGGCAATCACCATTTTCGCCTCCGTTGCCAGCGCGAGGGTGGTCAGCAAATCGTCGGCGATACCTGCAGCCAGCTTCGCCAGAATGTTCGCAGTAGCAGGGGCTATCAACAGCACGTCTGCCCGCTTCGCCAGGTGGATATGCGCGATTTGCCGTTCCTCCGGCTCGTCGAAGAGGTCAATCAACACCGGGCGGCGGGTGATGGCGCGGAAGGTCACCTCGGTAATAAAGCGGCGGGCATGTTCTGTCAATACCACATCCACCTCTGCTCCTGCCTGTGTGAGCTTGGAGGCGATGTCTGCCGCTTTGTACGCCGCGATACTGCCCGTGACGCCCAGCAGGATGTGTTTGCCCTCAAGGACCGACATGCTTCACTCCTTCACAATGCGTGCGCGCTCGGCGAGGATGATGGCTCGCAGCAGGTCTACCGCCTGCTCCAGGTCGTCGTTGGTCACCAGATAGTCATAATATCGCATCGCTTGCATCTCCTGTTCGGCAATGCGCAGGCGGTGTTCTATCTGCTCCGGCGTATCCGTCCCACGCGCCATTAACCGCTGGCGCAACGCCTCCATGCTGGGCGGTTGCACAAAGATAAGCACCGCATCGGGCACGCGCCGACGCACCTGCAGACCGCCCTGCACTTCAATCTTCAAAATAACGTCCACTCCCTTCGCCAGCCACTCCTCCGCCAGATGGCGCGGTGTCCCATAGTACGCCTGGTTGTAGCGGGCGTACTCCAGAAACTTGTCTTCCGCAATCCAGCGTTCAAATTCCTCTTCAGGGAGGAAAAGGTAGTCCACGCCGTGCCGCTCGCCTTCGCGCGGGGCGCGCGTGGTGGCGGTCAGGCATTTGACAACCCCCGGTACCCGCTGAAGCAGAAGCTGTAGCAGGGTGTCTTTACCTACACCGCTGGGACCGGAGAGCACAATGAGCTTAGCCATACCTTCAGTATAGCACAACTCCACGCTCGACGCACGAGCAAGGTCGCCTCGCCGGGTAGAAGCAGGGAACTTCCTGTCAGCGAAGAAAGCTCCTTTGGGAGGTGTTTGCCATGCGTTATTTGCTCATGCTGCTTGTTCTTATCGGATGGGGCAGTACTGCACTAGCCCAGAGCTATCGTGACCGCTGGGTGTGGATTTTCGGCTGGGGGCTGAACCGCGGCGAGGATGTAACACAGATTACCTCTGTGCTGGAGGATGCGGCGAAACATGGCTATAACGGCGCGGTGCTCTCGGCGAATCTGGACGCGCTCTGTAAACAACCGCCGGAATATTTCCGCCGCCTTCAACAGGTAAAGCAAGCCTGTGAACGATTGAATCTGGAAATCATTCCCTCTATCTTTTCGGTGGGGTACGGGGGAGGTACGTTGTGGCATGACCGCAACCTCGCAGAGGGCATGCCGGTAAAGGACGCGCTTTTCGTGGTACAGGGCGACGAAGCACGGCATGTACCCGACCCGCCTGTTTCCATTGTAAACGGTGGCTTCGAGGAATACGAGGGCAACCGCATGAAGGCTTTCAATTTCCACGACGAACCGGGCGTGGTCTCGTTTGTCGATACGCAGGTGGCACATAGCGGAAAAGCCTCATTGCGCTTCGAGAACTTCCGCGCCCAGCCCGCCGGTAACGCCCGCGTGATGCAGGAGGTGCGCGTGCGACCGTATCGTTGCTACCGCATGAGCGTGTGGGTGAAAACCGAAGGCTTGCGCCCTCGCTCGAATCTGCGTCTGCTGGTGCTGGCAGGCAACCGCGACCTTGCGCCGCGCAGTTTCGACGTACCCGAGACATCCGACTGGCGGAAACTTACCATCATCTTCAACAGCATGGCGAACGAGAAGGTGCTGGTGTACGTGGGCATCTGGGATGGGCAGTCCGGTAAGTTCTGGGTGGACGACTGGACGCTGGAGGAAGTGGGACCGCTCAACGTGCTGCGCCGACCGGGCACTCCGGTAACTGTTAAAAGCGAGGATGGCTCCATAACCTATGAGGAGGGCAGAGACTATGCGCCTCTGGTAGACACTGGCTTCTCTTTCTGGAACGTAGACCGCCCTGCTCCGTCATTGAAACTGTTGCCCGGCGGTCGAATCCGCGATGGGCAGCGATTGCGAGTCAGCTGGTATCATCCGATGGTTATCTACGAGAGCCAGGTGACCGTATGCATGGCGGAACCGGCGCTGTACGACATCTACGAACACGAAGCGAAGCTGCTGTGGGAACACCTCCGGTTCAACAAAGTGATATTGAGCATGGACGAGGTGCGTATGGGCGGTACCTGTGCCGCCTGCGAAGGCAAAGAGATGGCGAAACTGCTGGGCGAGTGCGTCACGAAGCAGGTGCAGATTCTACGCAAGATAAACCCCAAAGTGCAAGTATACGTGTGGTCGGATACGTTTGA
>BEHS01000124.1 GCA_002898895.1 bacterium HR16
TGACTATGAGCGCCCGGACGTGAAAACACTCAGGCAACGGTTGTTTGCCAGCGTGCGGCCGGGCAGTATCATCTTGCTGCATGAGAAGGTTCCGCAAACGGTAGAGATACTTCCTGAGTTTGTACAGGAAGCGCGCAGGCAGGGTTATGAGTTCGTCACCGTCGAGGAGATGTGGAAGGATATGCAGCGGTCGGTGCTGCAGATGGCCTCTTATGAACGCGGTGGTTTGCCGTCGCCCTTCTTCGGTGGCTCCTGGGCGTACAGCTCCGACAGCTCGGCAAACAGGTTGTGTTCCACCTCTGAACGTTCCTTCTCGTCGTACTCCTCGATGCGCTGGTCCAGCAGTCGCGCCAGACGTATTACCCGCCACGCCAGCATCACGACGACCAGACCACCCAGTACCCATATCAGGATGCGCAATACGTCCACCGGGTGTTACCTCCCAAGCGTTTCCAGACCCTTTGCCCACGCGCTGTGTGCATGGCACAACGCGACCGCCAGTGCATCGGCGGCGTCATCGGGCTTGGGCGTTTCGGCGAGAGCCAGCAGTTTGGTAACCATGTACTGTATCTGTTTTTTCTCCGCGCCACCGTAACCCACCACTGCCGTTTTTACCTGTAGCGGTGTGTACTCCACCCACTCGATGCCGCGCTGCGCCACCGCCAGCAGGATGACGCCGATGGTGCGCCCCACGCTGAGCGCGGTGGTCTCGTTGCGGTTGAAGAACAGCCTCTCGGTGACCACCACATCGGGGCGGTACTCGTCCAGCAGATGGCAAACTTGCTCGTAAATGCGTTGTAGCCTGCGGGGCGCGGCAAGGTTGGCGGGCGTCGTAATACAGCCAAAAGCGAGAACCGTGAGCTTTTGCCCGTCTTGCTGCAATACGCCGTAGCCTGTGATGGCTGTGCCCGGGTCGAAACCGAGAATGACCATTGAAACCGCTCCTTTTATCGCGCCTGCAACCGTTTCGCCTGCGCTGCCAGACGCGCGAGCTTTTTACCGTCGCCCACCACCAGCACCAGCAGTCGGTCGGGATGGATATACTTTCGCGCCGCCATAAGCACGTCCTGCGCGGTGACTGCCTGTACCCGCGCGATATAGGTGTCGTAGGTGTCACGGGGAAGTCCGTGTATCTCCAGCAGCATCTGCGCTGAGACGGCATCGCCTGCTGTTGGGAAGCGAAAAACGAAGGAGTTTATCAGACTTTCCTTCGCCTGTTGTAGCTCCTCCTCGCTGGGCGGCTCTTCGGTGAGCCGACGTGCCTGCTCTTTCATCAGGCGGACGACCTCTTCCGCCGATTCGCTTTTAGTCTGGCATCCCATCACGAACAGCCCTCTCGGGTTGGCGGGCGCGAAGCTGCTCCACACCGCGTACGCAAGCCCTCGTTTGTCGCGTATCTCCTGCGTGAGGCGCGAGGTGAACGAGCCGCCCAGAATGTAGTTCAGCACATCCAGCGCGGCGCGCTCGGGAACACCACGTGCTACACCCAGATGCCCGACGCGCACGTGAGCCTGCTCCGCCTGCTTCGCGATAAAGCCGGTGGAGGCGCCCTGTTCTTTAGGCATCGGTATCGCGGGCAGGGCAGGGAGGGAACCTCGCCAGCTGCCGAACAGCCTGCGTATCTCCTCCAGCATAATGCGTCGGTCAAAGTCGCCCGTGACTGCAATCCAGAGGTTACGCGGTGTCACCAGCCTGCGATGCCACTCCTGCAGGTCGCGACGGGTGATTCTCTGCACCGTCTGCACAGCAGGCAGTCTCCCCAGTGGATGGTTCACGCCATAGACCAGCCCGGCGAACTCCCGGCTGGCGATACCCGCGATATCGTCGTTGCGTCGGCGGATTTCCTCTATCGCACGCGCCTTCGCCAGATTCACCTGCTCTTCGCGGAACGCAGGGGTGCGTATCAGCTCCGCCAGCAAGCCCAGCCCCTTGCGCCAGTCTCGCGCCAGCGTGGACAGGGTGATGCCGATGGTATCTCCCTCGTCGGCGATGTCCAGAATCGCCGCCATATCTTCTATCGCTGTGTTTAACGCTTCCGGTGAGCGGGCGAGGGTTCCGCCGTTGCGCCACGCACGCACAAAAACGGTACTCAGTCCTGCTTTCTCCGCCGGTTCGTACAATCGCCCGCCGCGCAAGCGGACCTCCACATCCACCAGAGGCAGGTCATGGTCTTCCAGCAGGTAAACCACCACACCGTTGGGCAGTGCTACACGCTCCGGTTTGGGCAGGGTGTACTGCAGGGGTGGGTACTCGATGCCCGTTGGATGCACCGCTTCAGCGTACACTGCCCAGCACAGGATAAACGCTATCCACAGCGATATTCTCATCGGCTTGCCTCCGGCGCGGGTTCCAGCACAGCAATCGTGCAGTTGTCCTTCTTCAGATACTTCTGCGCCACACGCTTCACATCCTGAGCGGTGACCTTGCGCACCCGCTCCACAAAGCGAAACAGCTCGCGCCAGTCGCCCAGCACAGCATCCGCCCACAGCAGCTGCGTTGCCATGCCCTCATTGGAGCGCAACTCGCGGATGAAATCCGCCTCTGCCCACCTGCGCATCCTGTTCAGCTCGGCTTCGGTTACCGGCTCGGTGCGCAGGCGATTTATCTCGCGCCAAATCGCCTGTTCCAGTTCCTGTACGGTATGCGGATGGCGTGGGACGGCATCTATCACGAACAGGTTCGGGTAGCGGTCGCCCGGAACAGAGTAGGCGGAAACGCTGAGCGCGATTTTCTGCCGTTCCACCAGCTCGCGGTACAGGCGCGAGGTGCGTCCGCGCGTCAGGACGCCCTGTATTACCGCGAACACCACATCGTCGTCGTGGGGCGCGCTGGGCTTGTGGAAACCCATCAGCATCTGCGGATTGGCGGGCATCTTCACCACCACACGCCGAACGCCTCGCTGGGGAGGCTCTTCAGAGATACGCTTCTCCGGCAGGGGCTGTGCGGGGATATTTCCGAAGTACTTCTCTACCAGCGCGATAACCTGCCCTGGCTCGACATCGCCCACCACCGCCAGCCAGGTGTTGTTTGGGGCGTAGTAGGCGCGGAAAAAGCGGTCGATGTCTGCTGTGCGCAGACGCGAAACGTCCGATTCCCAACCGATGACAGGGTTGCGATAGGGATGTACCAGAAACGCGGTTGCCAGAAAGGCTTCCCATAATGCGCCGTCGGGATTATCGTTTACGCTCTGGCGACGCTCTTCCAGCACCACATCACGCTCCTGATAGAACTGCCGCCAGACGGGATGGCTCATCTGGTCCGCCTGCATCAGCGCCGCCAGCTCGATGCGGTTTGCGGGCACGCTGACGGTGTACACGGTCACGTCGTTGGATGTCCATGCATTGGTGCCGGGGCTTCCCGCTCTTTCGAAGATGCGGTCGTACTCCTGCGGTATCAGCCACTGGCTTACCTGTTGTAGCAGTTCCTGCTCGCGTTGCTTCAGCTCGGCGATGCGCCGCTTATCTGCTTTATCACCTTTGTTGCGCTCTGCTTCCAGCTCGTCGTGCAGGCGTTCTATCTGGTCCCAAATCGGTTTTTCCTTCTCGTAATCGCGCGTGCCGATGGTGGTGGTTCCTTTGAACAGCATGTGTTCCAGCATGTGGGTCACGCCAGTGCGCCCGCTTTCCTCGTCTACGCCGCCCACGCGGTGCAGAATATAGAAGGCGCAGGTAGGCGATTGTCTACGGGGTAGAATCAGCACGCGCAGACCGTTGGACAGGCGATGTTCCACCACGCGCTCGGCAAACGTGCTCTGAGCGTGAGCGAGGGCGGGGAACAAGAAAAGAAACAGCGCCGCTGTCTGTGCAGAAAAGACACGCCACGTCATCCTATCAGCTCCTGTCGCAGTTGCCACAGAACCTGTGTGCTCTTCATCTCTCTATCCAGATGATACCTCAGGTGAAGATGAACCGCGTGCTCCAGCTCGCCCGCTGACGGCTCGCCCGGAAAATCCGCCTGACCGCCTGCATTCAGCACCCGCCACGTAAGCCATGCCAGGCGCGATAGTTTCACGGTGCCGGTTGCTGTTCGTGCACAGGAGGCGCACAGCACTCCACCTGCATCGGGGTGGAATGCAATCTGTTCACCGTCTACCGGCTTTCCACAGCGGGTGCAGGTATCCAGTACAGGGGTATATCCTTGCTGTAGCATGAGCGCGTTCTCGAAAAGGCACAGACTCCACATCGGGCGATCGCTGGTCTCCAGTTCATCCAGAGCACCCGACAGCAGGTCAAAAAGGTCTTCATCGGGCACGCCTTCTTCCAGCAGGCGGTCTACCAGCTCGCAGACGTAGATAGCGGAGGCAGCGTTCATCAACAAGCGGTGCAGGCGCGCCCGCGCTCGTTCTACTGATGCTTGGGTCACAATCCAGAAGGTTTTGCCCTGTGCAAGGTGGAAACGCGCCTGTACGCAGGTCTCGGTAGCTCCCGCCAGTTTACTGGTGGGCTTACGCGCACCCTTTGCGATGGCAGAGATCTTGCCCATCTCGCGCGTGAAGAGGGTCAGCACCTTGTCCGCTTCGCCCAGCGGACGCCTGCGCAAGACGATCGCCTGCACGTTGACAGGAGGCAACTACGTTCCCTCCTCCAGCTGCTGTAGCAGTGTCACGCCGCTACTGGTGCCAATACGGTCCGCCCCCGCTTGCAACAGTTCCAGCGCGAGGCTGAGTGTGCGGATGCCACCTGCCGCTTTTACTTTCAGATGGGGTGGCGCGGCGGAGCGCAATAACCTCACGTCCTCGATGGTGGCTCCGCCCTCGCCAAAGCCGGTAGAGGTCTTCACGAAGTCTGCGCCGCTCTCTGCCACCACGTGCGTTGCGCGGATTTTCTCTTCTTGCGTCAGGTAACAGCACTCGATAATCACCTTGAGTATAGCGGGAGGTGTTGCCGCACGGCACAGGGAAGCTATCTGCTCTATTTCGTGGCGTACCGCGCGCCAGTCGCCAGACTTCAAAGCGGGGAGGGCGATTACCATGTCCAGTTCGTTAGCTCCTGCTGCCAGAGCCTGCTCTGCCTCGTACAGCTTGACCGCCGGCATGTTCGCGCCCAGCGGGAACCCCACCACCGTGCCCACCGCCACATCGCTTCCTTCTAAGTGGCGCACCGCTATTTTGACCCAGCACGGCTGAATGCACACACTGGCGAAGTGGTACTGTAACGCCTCCTCACATAACCGCTCGACCTCAGCGCAGGTGCTGGTAGGGCGGAGCAGGGTATGGTCAATACGTTTTGCCAGGTCTGAACGGTTCATCCTGTTCTCCTGTGTTGTGGTTTCTATATGTCTGGAGCGTCATCTTGCAGCATCTTGATAATATGCTTAGCTAGAGCGTTTTTAATCTCGTTGTGGCGTGGCACGGGTTGAGATATCTTAGTTCTGGGGTTCTGGAACCAGTCGTGCTTCCGCCCATGTCGTATCAATACGCACCCCATCTCCTCGAGACGTCGTATCAGGTCGCCGCGTTTCATGGGGTAACTACACAACTTCCAACTCAGCGACTCGGCGGACACAGGGAATAGTACCGCTGGTCAGCTCTTGGTAAATATCTCGCAGATTATCCTCCAGTTCTTCTTTACTTTCCGCCTGTGTCCAGTAATCAGGAAACTCCTCGAGGTAACCAAACCACATTCCTTCATCCTGCCAGTAGATGTATTTGACGTTTTTCATACGCTATCACTCACCTCATATCTGGTCTCATCTGTATTTTCGCACAAGTAGGTCAGAAATTCAATGTGCTCGTCCGTTCCCCTTGCTGTTCGCGGGCAAAGTTGATACACTGGATTTGCGGGAAGAGCGGCGGCGATGAGAAAATATCTCCGAGAGCTGGACTGGACGACGATACTGATAGCCCTTCTGCTATGCGCGGTGGGGCTGGTGATGATTTACAGCGCACGGCGGGCGCAGGGGGACGGCATCTTGTTTGTGCGCAAGCAAGCGGTCGCGATGGGTATCGGCGTGGTCGCCATGTTCTTTATCGCCTACTTCCCGGTACAGACGTGGCAGAGATGGACGAAGTGGTTTTATGTGATGAACATCCTTCTGCTGGTCTATGTGGACTATTTCGGCAAGATCACCAAAGGCTCTCAGCGCTGGATTCCCCTGCCGGGCGGTTTCCACTTTCAGCCTTCGGAGGCGGCAAAGGTTCTTGTCATCTTAACGCTGGCAGCGTGGCTTGCCGGCAGGGAGGAGAAGCTGCGCGACCGCTGGACAGTGTTGAAATCGCTACTGTACATCGGCGTTCCGGTGATACTGATATTTAAACAGCCTGACCTGGGTACCTCGCTGGTGGTGATGGCAATATGGTTTGGGATGATGATGCTGGCGGGGGCGAACCTGAAGCATTTGGGAATGGTCTTGCTGGCAGGGCTGGTGGCTTTTACCGCCTTGTGGCACCTGAATGTGCTGGAAGACTATCAGAAGAACCGGCTTGTTGCTTTTCTGAACCCTCAACGTGACCCGCGTGGCTCCGGCTATCATATCCTGCAGGCGCGTATTGCGGTGGGTTCTGGGCAGGTGTTTGGCAAAGGGCTGTTCCACGGCACGCAAAACCTGTTGTTGTTCATTCCCGAGCAACATACCGACTTTATCTTCACGGTGGTGGCGGAGGAAACCGGGTTCATGGGCAGCGTTGCTCTGTTGTCGGCGTATGCGCTGTTGCTGTGGAGGCTCTCACGCCTGATTCTGCAGGCGCACCGCCTCTACCCGCGTCTGATTGCAGCGGGAGTCACCACCTTTTTTGCCTACCATATTATTGTCAACACAGGTATGGTTATCGGCATCTTGCCGGTAGTGGGGGTATGGCTACCCTTTGTCAGCTTTGGGGGAACGGCGGTGATTACCTGTTTCCTTGCGCTGGGCTTTATGCAAGCCATCCATCGACAGCAGTATGAGGTGATGTTCTAGGTTTTTTCAGCCACGACCACCATTCGTCGCGAGTCCACGTTGTACGGTTGACCGTCTCTGTCGGAGCCTTGCACCGACGCAAATCCTGCCTGCTGGAGCCAGCAGCTGAGCTCAGGGTAAGTAAACAGCCTGATAGAGAACCGCGCTCTTCGCATCTTGCCTTCGCGAATGGTGATTCTTTCGTTTTCCGTGTAGCCAGTGAGAGCGTTATAGCGATTGATGTCCACCATCAGATTACCATCGCGCTCAGCGAGTATAAATGGATGCCATTCCTTCATCAGTCTGTCGCGATTCATCGTGTCGATGAGCAACCGCCCTCCGGGGCGAAGCACACGGCACGCTTCCGTTAAGACCCTGCGGTTACCTTCCTCGTCAAAATACCCGAAGGCAGTAAACCAGTTCACGACCGAATCGAATGCTGCGTCGGGGAACGGCAGTCTGCGCATATCCGCCTGCACGTATTGCACAACTACCCCCATCCGTAATGCGTCTGTGCGCGCGATGTCCAGAAAATAACGGCACGAGTCCAGCCCCGTTACGCGGCAGCCTCGCTGTGCCAACCGATTGGCGATTCTGCCGTGTCCACACGCTAGGTCCAGAACCTGCATGTCCGGTTGCAGGCGCAGGAGATTCCATATCTGCTCTACCTCTTGTTCGCTGCGTTCCGCGGTGAGCATTGGCTCGTAGAAGTAGAGATAATCCTCGTTAAATATGCTGTCAAAGTCAAATGCTACTTTGGAATCCATATTTTTCACCTTCTCTCTGTCCCCTCTTGTTGCAGCCTCTCCAGCATCTGCCGGTATTGCTCGGGCGTGTTCATCTGGAGCAAGATGGTGTCGGTGTCCACCGGCACTTCATACACTGCTTCCGGGTGCGCGTGCAGCAGGGCATTTAACCCTTTGTCCGGCGGCAGCTCCAGTATCTCTTCGCGGAAGCGTGCGCTGAACAGCGCCGGATGTCCGCGCCTGCCGCCGTACGTGGGCACAACGATACTTTCGGGATGGTAGGCGAAAGCGGTTATCAGCGTATCGTGCACCCATGTGGGTATCAGCGGCTGGTCGCCAAGCACAAACAGCATTCCGTCTGCGCTCTGGTTCATCTGCGCCAGCGCCCATTGCACCGAGGAGATCATGCCTCTTTCAGGGCGCGGGTTCACGATGACCTCTACCGGCAAATGTTCTATCAGCCGGAAGATTTGCGTCCAGCTATATCCCAGTACCACCACCGTGTGCGTTGCCCGTGAGGCGGTGACATTGCCGATGACCGTCTCGATCACCGTGCTATCGCCAAACGGCAGCAGCATCTTCGGACGCCCCATGCGGGTGGATGCCCCCGCTGCCAGTATCACCGCAACGATTTCCATTTTTCATCTCCTCATGGTTCTGGATACGCGCTGAAGTGCGCTACGACAAACGGGGTGGTTGGCTCCCTTTGTCTACACAGGATGAGTGCGCAACCACTCCAGCTCGATACCCTGCGCCCGCAGCAGACTCTGGTAATCCCTCAGCAGACTTTCATCCTCTCTGACCTGATGTGGCTCCACATCTCTCTGGATGCAGAAGGCGGCGAGCAACCCTGCCGCCTCGCCGATATTCCACTCCACAGGATGCAGGCGGAAACAGCCATTGGTGATGTGCGTGGTGCCGATATTCTTGCAGGCGGGTAACAGGTTGCGCATCCGTATCGGCAACAACGCACCCAGCGGTATCTGGAACGGCAGTGCGCCGATATCGATAGAGTTGGTACCGTTTGTGCTGGGGTGCAGGTCGATTCGGTAACAGCCCACGCCAACGCTATCGGGGAACGGTTTCGCCCTGTCCGCGCCCGGGTTCAGCTCTGAGGCGACATGGTGCTCGGTGACGGTGAACACGGCGCGGATGCGTCGGGACTCGCGGATGTATGGATACATCGCCAGTCCATCGTCGGTGCCGGTGATGTCGGGGCGCAGATACAAGCCGGGATAGCCTGCGCCTCCATCAGGGCGTGGCGCTTCCGTCTGCAGCCAGTACAGCAGGCTGAGCGACAGCTGCCGCGCCTCTTCCAGTCGCTCTTTGACCACCTCTTCGGGCTGGTCGATAATCGTTCCGACGAAGTAATCGTTCTGCGGCCAGTTGACGATGGTCACCTCGTGCGGGGCGAGTTCGGGCGGATAGTGCTCCCGGCATACGATGCGCCGGTAGGTGAACAACGAGCGGTACGGATTATCGGTTTCATGCGGGAAGAGGTACCAGCGTGTCTTCTCCAGCGTAATTGGATGGGCGGTATACCAGCTGAGCAGTTTATCGGGCCAGAAATAGGGTTGGTATTCGCGCCAGCGGTCGTACTGGGCGGGTTTGTCGATGATGTGGTTGCCGTCGGGGTCGTACGCCATGGCGAAGCACCAAGTAATGCCCTGCACGTTGTCCGGTTGCGGCTCACCCTCCACAGCATGAGGTTCACCGGTGTCTCGCTGCGACTCCGCGCCGACCACATACTCGGTTCCGGTCATCGGCAGCAGGTCGCCCAGCTCGGTAGCGTCCAGCACGTAGCGCGCCTGAATGACCTCCTCCTCTCCGGTATGCAGGTTGCGCACGGTGACAGCAAGCACCCTGTCGCCCTCCACCTCAGCGGAGACTGGTTTGCGGTGCAGGCGAACGTCCAGCCATCCGGCGGTGCGCGGGTAGTGGAGCATCACGTTCAAGACCGCCAGACCGACGCGCGGTTCGTGGCAGAGGCGCGATACCCAGCCGTTGCCCGGGTTCAGACGCGGGTTATTGCGAGCTGACAGGGTGAGTGGGTAGTGCTCGCGGTAGAACTGGCGCACTGCGTTTCGGTACTGCCGATAGCGCGCGGTGCAGCCGAAGCTCTCAATCCATGGGTGTTCATCGGGCGGAACCGCCTGAGCGGTTAGCTGTCCACCAATCCATTCGGTTTCTTCGGTCATTACCACTTTCAGACCAGGGCTGGATGCCGCCATTGCTGCAGCACAGCCTCCTGTTCCACCGCCCACAATGAGCACATCGCAACGGGTTTCCTTCATCGTTTCTGCTCCTCCACTGCTTTACGAGGTATGGTATTTTATCACAGGGGAAGAAAAACGAAAACCCCTGCAGGGGGTACCCTGCAGGGGTCAGGCAGTGTTTACCTGCCCAAACGCTCAAAGACGATGAGGTCTCCCTTCCACACGATGCCCTGCCACTCCAGCTGATAGGGCAGGGGCGAGTTTTCGGGGAGAAAAGTCATCTTGATGGTGTCAAAGAGCATGATGCTGGGTCCCAGCGCGTCGGTAGGGTCACGCCAGTCTGTGACAGTGACCTCCACGTGCCTTTGATACCCCTGCGCGAAAAGCCGATGTACGCGGTGGCAGGCCCGCTAAACGTCGCCTCGAACGGCTTCTCCATTGCGTACCTCTCGGCATCGTGCATCACCACCGTCACCGGCACGATTGGCGGCCAGCTGCCGACCGCGACGGTCACCGTGCGGAAGACGAGCTTGCCAGCCAGCGGGTCATCAGGGGGTGTAACACCCTCTGGGCAGAGGATGTTGCGCACAGCCATCTCTACCATGCCGCCCGTGCTGGGAGTGGTGGAAGTAATCAGCACCAGCCCACCGCCGTAGCACTTCTGGAAAAAGCACACCGGCTCTTGCGCAAACAGCGGGAGACTCCACAGTAGCAGCACCAGCGTA
This sequence comes from bacterium HR16, assembly GCA_002898895.1. Lineage (GTDB taxonomy): Bacteria > Armatimonadota > HRBIN16 > HRBIN16 > HRBIN16 > HRBIN16. The sequence goes on from BEHS01000124.1 coordinate 10,564, forward strand.
ATGGCGAAGCGAGACATTTGAACTCCCTCCTCTGAATTGGTGGAGTTATTTACCATTCACGTAGACGATGAGAGCAAGCAAAATGTTCCCCCTTGCGGCGTGAATCTATTGAGCGGGTATTGGAGTCAAACACAGTGGAAATCACTTGAGCCAGAGGAGGAACCACAACATGGCTATTCTGACCGAGAAAGATAAGGCGGCGGTGCGCGAGCGGCTGAGCGAGATGGTCAGCCCGGTGAAGATGATAGTGTTCGCGCCTGCCACCAGCCTGATAGCGCCGGGGCGACGGGAGTGCGCCTTCTGCACGGAGCTACGCGAACTGATGGGCGAACTGGCGGAGCTGAACGACAAACTGCAGGTAGAGTTTGTGGACCCGTACACCGACCCGGTGCGCGCAGCAGCATACGACCTGAAAAAGGATGGACAGGGCTACCTTGTGCCCGCCATCGTGTTGACGGGGCTACAAAACGGCGAAGAGGTGGACTACGGCATCCGCTTCTACGGCATTCCGGCGGGTTACGAGTTTGCGACGCTGCTGGAGGACATCCTGATGATTTCCACCGGTCATCACCACCTCGCGCCGCAGGTGCTGGACGAGGTGTCCAGAATCGACAAGCCGGTAGACATCATGGTGTTCGTCACGCCGACGTGCCCATACTGCCCGCGTGCGGTGCTCACCGCGCACCAGTTCGCCTTCGTGAACCCGAACATTCGCGGCTCGATGATCGAGGCGATGGAGTTCGAGCAGCTGAGCCAGGACTGGAACGTGTACGGCGTGCCCAAGACCGTCATCAACGAGGTGGTGGAGTTCGAAGGGGCAATGCCCGACAACATGGTACTGCGCTATCTTGAAAACGCCCTCGTGAAGGCATAGGGTAGAAGGCGCACCCTCGCCCCCTGCGCAAGCGGGGGGCTTTTTTGTTGGATGCGCCTGTCGCCGAGATAGAATGGGCGCGCACGCAAGTGCGCCCCTCTGTGAATCCGTATTGCCTCATATAAAAATCTTTCCGAAATGCTCATCGTTGCCTCATTTATTTTCTTTTCGTCTCTGCCTTCGTGCAACCTCATTGCCTCTCCTTCT
>BEHS01000125.1 GCA_002898895.1 bacterium HR16
CGACCGTACCGGCAGTTACTCTCACTTCAACGTCGCCAGCGCGCTGGTGTGCGTGGGATTGACGCAACAACTGTTAACCGAAAACCCTCTTCTGCGCGTGGGTATCGTGACCCCCTATAACGCGCAGGCATCGTTGATCCACGCCATGTTGCTGGACTGCGACTTAGCGCATGAGGTTCGGGTAGCGACGGTACACCGCTTTCAGGGTGAAGAGCGACAGGCGATTATTTTCGACTGCGTGGACGCGCCGCCGTTTGGATGGGTGGGGCAGTTTCTGCGAGGCGGTAGTCCCGCTGAAGAGAGCACACGCCTGCTGAACGTGGCGGTAACGCGAGCCCAGCAGCAGCTTTACCTGGTAGGCGATACAGGCTATCTGGAGCGTAAACTGCCCCCGCAGGCGTTGCTACGGTATATCTTGCAGCGGATACGAAACGAGGGAACGGTGCTGGACGGCTCGCGCCTGGTGGGCGTAGCGATAGACAACCAGCGTGCCTGGCGATGGGTGAGCGAAGCGGACTTCGCCCAGATGTTGCAGCAAGACCTGCGCGAGGCGATGCGCGGGCGAGGTAGCGTAACCGTGATGGAGCCTCTGCTTCACCGCGACGACGGGGAGGCGTTGGCCCTCCTGCTGTTGAACCTGCTACGCGCGGGCGTGGAGGTAAACATCCTGCACGCTGAAAGCGTCGGTTTGCATGAACGCGCTACCGCCCTGCACAAAGCTGGAGCACGGCTTACCCCTCTGCGCCTGCCGCAGGGCAGGCAGGAGTATCAGGACTGGTGTGTGTTTATCGGCAGGCAAGCGGTGTGGTGGGGCAGTGTGGTCATGCCCTATCGCGGGGCAGCGTTTCTGCGGGTCGCTTCGCGTGCTACCATGAACGAACTGCAGTTTCTGCGCCGCCCGCGGTCAGGGGCTTAGCCTTTGACAACCGCGCTAACTGGGGTTATAATAAAGATGCGACGCGCCCCCGTAGCTCAGTGGATAGAGCGCCGGCCTCCGGAGCCGGGTGCGGAGGTTCGATTCCTCTCGGGGGCGCCATTTTGTTGCTTCCCCTGCGGGCTCTTTTTCGGTTATAATCATAGTGACGCAACTCAGCAGAAAGGGGTCTGTTCATGGCACGTCCTGATGGACGCGGCTCACAGGAGCTGCGTCCCCTGCGTTTAACGCGGGGGGTGATGAAGTACGCAGAAGGCTCTTGCCTGATTGAAGCGGGGGATACCCGCGTGATTTGTACTGCCTCGGTGGAAGACCGTGTCCCTCCTTTCCTGAAAGGCACGGGAACCGGCTGGGTAACCGCGGAGTACGGCATGTTGCCTCGCTCCTGCCGCCAGCGCACACCGCGCGAAATCACTAAAGGCGCACCGGGCGGGCGCACGATGGAGATCCAACGGCGCATCGGGCGGGCGTTGCGCTCGGTAGTGCAGCTGGAGAGTCTGGGTGAACGCACCATTACCATCGACTGCGATGTGCTGCAGGCAGACGGAGGCACGCGCACTGCGTCCATTACCGGCGGTTTCGTTGCGCTGGCGGAAGCGCTGCACTGGATGCGCCAGAAAGGCATGATTAAACACATGCCGCTCACCGATATCGTAGCGGCGGTGAGCGTGGGCGTAGTGGGCGGAGCGGATTTGCTCGACCTCTGCTATGATGAAGACTACCAGGCATCGGTGGATATGAACGTGGTCATGACAGGCAAGGGGAAGTTCGTGGAGGTACAGGGCACAGCAGAGGGATTGCCCTTTGGCAGGGACCGCCTGAACAAGCTGCTGGACCTGGCGCAGATGGGCTTACAGCAAATCTTCCAGATACAACGCGAGGTACTCAAGGACATCCTGTAGATGGTGCGGGAACTGGTCATCGCCACCAACAACTTAAAAAAGTTTCGTGAGATGCATGCCCTGCTGCAGGTGCTGGAAGAAGACGGCATCGCCGTCAAGTCTTTGCGCGATTTTCCTCCGTATCCAGAGCCCGAAGAGGATGGCGACGACTACCTGTCCAACGCGCTTACCAAAGCACGCGCCGCTGTGGCGCACACGGGCAGGGTGTGCATCGCCGACGACAGCGGTCTGGAGGTGGAATATCTGGGTGGGAAGCCAGGCGTGCACTCCAAACGCTTCGCGGGCGAAGATACACCGTGGGAAGTGAAAATCGCCAAATTGCTGGAACTGTTAGACGGTGTGCCACAGGAGCAGCGTGGGGCGCGATTTAACTCGGTGGTCGCTATCAGCACGCCGTGGGACGCCGAATATATCCTGCGCGATACGTGCCGCGGATGGATTTACTGGGAGCCTCGCGGTGAGCACGGCTTCGGTTACGACCCTGTGTTCTACCTGCCCGATCTGGGCTGTACGATGGCGGAGCTGCCGATGGAGCGCAAGAACCGTATCAGCCACCGCGCCAAAACCCTCTCGGCAGCGATACCGTTGTTGCGGTGGATTTTTGCTCAACAGGATAGAAATCCCTGTGCTCAATGTGGTATGCTTTAAACAGGAGGAATCTGCTTCACGAAAATGACAGTAGACGACCTTCACGACCTGATTCGCATACTGGAAGAGCACCCGGAGTGGCGTGCCGATCTGAGGCGGGTGTTGTTGAGCAACGAACTGCTTCAGCTGCCAGAGATCGTGCGGGAAATTGCTGAACTGCAGCGTCAACACTCGCAGGAGATGGAGCAGATTCGTGCTACGCTCGCGGAGGTAGTGCAGATACAGCGTCAGCATTCGGAAATGCTCGCCCAGCACTCGCAGGCTTTAGCGCAGCTCGCTGAGGCGCAGCGACGCACCGAAGAGCGTTTAGAACAGTTAGCAGAGGAGGTGCGTGCCTTAGCGGAGCAGGTGCGCGCCTTAGCGGAGGCGCATCGGAAGACCGAGATGGACTTAGAAGAGTTTATGGCTTGGCAGCGTGGCGAGGCAGGGCGCCGCGAAGGCGAACAGTACGAACAACAGATGATACGACGTGCACTGGATTGTTGGAACATTCCACCCACCAATGGTGTCAGAGATAAAGGGGCAAGCGGTTGCGGAAGAAAAGGCGTTGTGCTATACTGAAACCGTCCCCATCAGACTCTCGGTAAGCAGGGTGGTGCATTGTCCGTCGTTGAAACGGTACTTAAACCGTTACTGGTAACGCTAAGGGAACTGGATGTGGCATCCACGCTGGTGCTGCTTGTGGACGTTCTCGCAGTAGCCTATTTGCTATATCGCCTTATCCTTCTGGCAAAAGGCACCCGCGCGTGGCAAATCATATCGGGACTGTTCCTCTTTTTCCTGCTGATGTACATCAGCGGCAAGCTGGGCTTAACCACCTTGAACTGGCTGATGCGGCAGGTTCTCCCCCTGGGTCCTGTGGCACTGGTCATTCTCTTCTACCCCGAGTTGCGCCATGTGCTGGAGGAGATGGGACGGCTTGGTTTCTGGGGGCAGAGCATCAATCCCATCGGGCGCGAGAACTTAACAGCGGTGGTGAACGAAGTCGTGCGCGCCGCCACCGAGATGGCAAGGCAGAAAGTGGGTGCGCTTATCGTGTTTGAACCCTACCCTTCGCTGGACTACTATGTCTCACCGGGCGTGCCTATCGATGCAAAGGTCAACGCGCGTCTGCTCACTTCGCTGTTTTATCCGGGCAACCCTCTACATGACGGCGCGGTGGTTATCTGGGGTGACCGCATTATCGCTGCTGGCTGCACGCTACCGTTGACCGAGAACCCGATGATAGACCAGAACGTGCACATGCGCCACAAGGCGGCAATAGGCGCATCGGAGAGAGGAGCGGTTGCCCTGGTGGTCTCGGAGGAAACGGGCATCATCTCGGTTGCCTTCTCGGGACGATTACAGCGCGGCTTTCGCGAAGATACTCTGCGTGAACGCCTGATAAACCTGCTCACTGCGCAGCCACCGAAGCAGGCGCTGGAAAGTCTGCGCCAGACCATGCGCTGGCGTCCTGCATGGAGTTTCGGACGACGGCAACAAAGCCGGCAGCAGTCGACGCAACAGGCGGAGAGGAGGTAGGTAACCATGTGGCGTGTGCTTCGCGAAAACATCCCCGAGAAGCTGATGGCGCTGAGCAGTGCAATCCTGATATGGTTATACGTCAACGCGGAGAAGAACCCCACCATCACCCAGCGGTTTACAGTGGACGTGGAGGTGCAACACCTGCAGAACGGCTATGAACCACCGGTAGTCAGCCCTTCGCAGGTGACTGTAGTGCTCACCGGCGTGCGCAGCAGTGTGGAACAGATAGCTCCACGCGGAATCCGAGCTACAGTGGACGTGTCTGGCCTGGCAGAAGGGAAGCAACGGCTGCCCGTGCAACTGAACCTGACCAGAGATATATTGCAGGATGTGCAGGTGGAGATTGTCCCGCCAACGGTACAGGTAACCCTGACCAAACGTATCAGCAAAGAGCTCAAGATAGAGTGTCTTTTCGTGAATACACCTCCCGATGGCTACGTCTACCTTTCTCCCATTGTTTTTCCCGAAACGGCGGTGGTGTCTGGTGCACGCGAGAAGGTCAATCAGGTGCGACGGCTCATCGTGAACGCTGTTCCCCAAAGGGTGGGCGAGGAAGTGGATGATGACCTGCCTGTGGTCGCCCTGGACGCGGACAATCGCCCCATTAGCGGCGGCGTAACCATCCGTCCCTCGCACGCACGGGTGGTGCTGAAGCTGACGCCGGTAAGCCTCACCAAGACGGTGCTGGTAACGCCGGTATGGAAAGGTACGCCCGACCCCAGTGTCGCCATTGAGGAGATTGCTATTGAGCCGCGCACGGTGGTCATCTCGGGGAAGCCGGAGGTACTGGCGCGAGTGCACAGCCTGGAGACCGAGCCTATCGATATCGACAACCTGACGTCCGACGTTATCCGAAGCGTGCCGTTACGCGCTGTGGACGGCGTGCAGTTAACAACATCCAGCGTGCGCGTCTCGGTGCGCGTGCGCCGATTGCCGGAACGTCCGGCACCATAAACTCCTATGCGTGTATTACATCTGGCACGTCCTGCGGCGGGTGGGGTTCTGCGTTTTCTGCAGAACGTTGTCCCACGTCTTGAGCGTGAGGGGATAGAGTGTGTGGTCGCCTGTCCTTCATCCATGCATTCCCTGCTGTCACCCCTGCACACTCTGCACTGGGAAGTTACCGACCGTCCGCAGATTCTGGCTGACCTGCGCTGCGCTCTACAAGCGAAAGGCTGGCAGAAGGAGTATGACCTCTTCCATGCGCACGGGTTGCGGGCGTCGGGCGTGCTCGCGCTGGTACCGCCTCGCCGCTGGGTTTTTACTCTGCATAACCTTCCTCCAGAATACCTGGTTCCTCCTGCACGCTGGCTCCTGAGCCGCGCCGCCCGTTCGGCAGGGCGAATTCTCGCGGTCTCGCAGGCGGTACGAGACGCATGGTTGTGCCATTTCCCTCAATCGGAGCCGAAGTGTGAAATAGTGCCCGGCGGCGTCGATACAGACGCCATACGCCCCTGCGAAATGGACAGGCTGTCCGCCCGACAGCAGTGGAATCTGCCAGAGGGTGTTCCGGTAGCGCTATGCGTTGCACGGCTGATGGAGGACAAGGGGATAGATGTGCTGCTAAGAGCACTGGCTCACGCTCCTGAGTGGTTTGCGCTGGTTGTGGGTGAGGGTCCCCAACGAGAAGCTCTGTTAAGGCTTGCGTCAGAGGTGGGAGTAGGAGAGAGGGTGCGGTTTACGGGGTTTCTTCCTGTTCTGGATAGCGTGTGGGCGGCGTGTGACGTAGCGGTCATACCTTCGCGCCGGGAAGGGTTAGGATTGTTCGCCCTGGAGGCGATGGCAGCGGAGAAGCCGGTTATCGCATCCGAATCGGGTGGCTTATCAGAAGTGGTGCTACCCGGAGAGACAGGCTGGCTGGTCACCCCTGATGACCCCACTGCGCTCGCGCACGCCCTGCAGCAGGCACTCTCCCTGCGCTCGTTATGGCACGATATGGGAAAGCGAGGCAGAGAGTACGTGATGCAACATTTCACGTGGGAACGCACCGTACAGCGTCTGCTGGAATGCTACCGCCGATTGGCGAGTAGATAGTGCGTGACCAGCAGAGCGGCAATGGTCTTCGCATCTCGAATCTCGCCTGACAACACCAGTTCCACCGCGCGGTGGAGAGGCACAGATACCACCTCAACGTTCTCGTCCTCTTCCATGCGCTGGGCAGTTTTCTCCAGGTGTTGCGCTAAAAATACATGCAATATCTCCTGCGAGTAGCCGGGGGCGAGATACTGGCTGAACAGTTTGCGCAGTGTGTTCGCGCGATAGCCCGTTTCTTCTTCCAGTTCGCGCGCAGCGCATATTTCCGGTGGTTCATCAGGTTCCAGAGTACCCGCAGGCACTTCCAGCAGTACCTCATTGACCGCCAATCGGAACTGCCGTATCATCAGCACAGTCTCGTCGTCCAGCAGGGGTACGATAGCCACCGCGCCGCGATGCTCTACGATCTCCCGTTGCGAGGTTTTACCGTTAGGCAGGCGGACGGTGTCTACCCGCAGGTTGACCACCCGCCCCGTGAACACTCGTTCTGAATGAATGACCTTTTCTTGCAACTGTTTCATCCCACCTGCTTTACCGTTTCGGGCATTACAGCCAGTTCTGCAGCGTGCGCTCCCGCGGCGGCTGCCGCAAGGAAGTACTCACGGTCTTCCAGCACGGTGCGCCCCATGGTGGTTACATGGATGTGGTGCTTGCGCAACACCTCCAGCGCCGCCGAACCGTCCAGCACCCGTATAAGATGCTTCGCGGCGATGCCGTGCTCCTCCAGCTGCCCCAGTACCTCCCAGAGGCGAGGGGGGGCGAGCTCTGGCACAGGCACATGACAACGTATCAGCGCTACCTTGCTCAACACAGTCAGCGTATGATGACTTACGCGATAGTGACGCGGGCGAGGGTCGGCAAAGCTGATGCGCAGACAGGCAACGGGGATACCTCCCAACGAGGCAACGGCGTTTAAAGCAATGCCCTGGTCAATGCCTGAGAAACCGAAGGTGGTTGCCGTGCCGGTGTTTCCCACCCCCTGCGACACGATGGCCACATCCGCTCCCATCACATGTCGTGCGGCGAGCAACCCGCTATACACGTTCACCGCCTCCAGGTCTCCACCGTATGCCTGACCAACGGTGACCACACCATGTATCAGCCCTGCCTCGCTCAGCGTCGGCACCAGGCGACTGACCCCCAGCGCAAGAGAAGCGGAGTCGGTCATTACGTATACCACCCGGCATCTTCCTCCTGTGTAGTGGTGCAGTGCGGCGGCTACCGGCGCAATCTGACTGTGCAGTCCACAGCACACGACCGGCATCCCGTCCAGCGAGGCGGCGTTCTGCATCACCTCATGATGGGGCGATGCCGGCTCCTCTACTGCCAGCACCGTATGCTGCATCGGTGTGTATCGCAGACGCACAATGTGCCCATCCATCGGGGTGGGTTCCAGCGGGCGGGTCAGGTTATGAATCACGAAGTCGTATCCGCCGGAGCCGAGGTCCAGTTCGGTAGCGGTAGTATTCAGCACCACTGCATCGCCGACATCCGCAACGCCGGTCAGGTTGATATGGTTCAACGCGAGGCGGATTTCATCGCCACTCTGCACAACCAGTTCCTGCACCCCCGCGCGTGTTTGACGCACCTCGGTGACCGTACCAATTGCTTTGGAAATCATGCGCTCCTCACTCCTTGCTCCCGCTTTGGGACGCGCCCTATTATAGCAACTTCGGTGGAGTGAGGCAATATGTGTGGTATCTCCTCCTTGCTAAAGCCGAAATCTTTCACTTCGCAGTTTGTCGCGCACAAACTGGCGCGCTATAGAAGCAAGGTCGCAGGCTCACAGGGGGCAGTTTGCCTGCCCCCTGCTGGTTACGCGGGATACTCTTTGCGGTTCTCCGGCATGGAGAGGAGAACCGGTTTGTCCGGCAGCACTTTGGCGAGTTCCTCAATCTCTGGCGGGCCGTCGGGGAGGGGAAGGGCAACCTGCCCGCGCTCTACCACCGAACGCACCATCGCCATCATGATTTCGAAGCCCTTGTAGGCATCCTCGCCGTTGCAGGGATGTACCGCGCTGTCGTCATCCAGCCAGCGTGCCATATCTTCGATGTAGGGGGGCATGTCGAGGTTGTAGTCCATCGTGCCGGGTCCCTGCATCAAGCCGTTTTTGGTTACAGCACGCCAGCCACCGCCCGTCAACACCTCGGCGAAGCCCTCCGTGCCCTGTGCGCCGATTCGCGCCTTGCGCCACCAGTAGTCCACCTCGGGCACGTCGGGCGCACCCGCACCGCACTCCACGATGCCGCGTACCCCGTTGGCAAAGTGGATGACGCCAGCGATGTAGTCAGGCGAGGGATGATTATCGGACAGTTTGCCGCGCCCACTTGCCTGAGCCATCACCCACTCCGCCTCGGCGTTGTCGTTGTACCAGCGCATGTAGTCGATGAGGTGCGTCATCATGTGCAGCATCCAGCCCGTAGCGTGCCCGTAAACAGTATGCACCCGCCCGATGGCGCCGCTGGCGATAATCTCCTTCACCTTCTGGTAGTGTGCGCCGTAGCGGTGCTGGTGGCTCACCACCGTTTTGACGCCAGCCTGCCGCACCAGTTCCATAATCTGGCGTGCTTCACGCAGACTCAACGCCATCGGCTTCTCGTAGGCGATGAGTTTGACGCCTGCCTCTACCGCCAGCTTTATCATGGAATAGCGGATGTTGGGCATGGTGGTGAGGCAGAACACGTCGGGCTTCGTTTTCGCCAGCAGTTCTGCCGCGTCGGTACCGGTCATCGGGTTGCCCAGCTGGGCGGCAGCAGACTGCAGTTTGGCGGTGTCGATGTCGCAGATGCCCACCACCTCAAAGCGCGGGTTGGCATGGAAGGTGGTGGCATGGTGCATCCCGCGCTTGCCCATGCCCACCACAACCACTTTGTATACCGTTTGGCTCATGGTAATCACCTACGGGTTTGCCTTACACCATTCGAGCACCTTCTCGATGGTGTAGTCGATCTCTTCCTGATACAGCTCGGGGAACATCGGCAGGGAGACGCAGTTCGCCGCGTTCCATTCGCTGTTGGGCACTCCGCCAACGATTTCCGCCTCCTTGCCCCACGGGAAGCCTTCTTGCTGGTGGATGGCGATGGGGTAGTGGCACTTGGCGTCGATGCCGTTCTTGTTCAGGAAGTTAAGCAGGTCATCGCGCTTGCCGTTGGTGGTCTCCACCACGTACAGGTGATACACGTGGCGGTATCCGGGCAGCTCGTAGGGCAGCTTCAGCGAAGTATCCTTCAGCGCGCTGGTGTACATCTTCGCGATTTCCTGACGACGGTTGTTCCACTCGTGAATGTACTTCAGTTTCACGCTGAGGATACCCGCGTGCAGGTCGTCCAGACGGCTATTGAAGCCGAAGCTGTGCACCGACCGCCTGAGCGAGCCGTGGTTGCGCAGTCGCTTCACGCCAATTGCCACATCCTCGCGGTTGGTAATAACCGCTCCCGCATCGCCCGGCGTGCCCAGGTTCTTATGGGCGATGAAGCTAATCGCCACCGCATCGGACAGCTCGCCCACTTTGAAGGTGTCGCCGTGTGCATCTATCGCCTGAGCACAGTCCTCGATCACCGCCAGGTTGTGTTTGCGGGCGATTTGGGCGATTTTATCCATCTCCGCGCACTGCCCGTACAGATGTACCGGGATAATCGCTCTGGTGCGCGGGGTGATGGCGGCTTCGATTTTGGTGACGTCGATATTGTTGGTCTTCGGTTCGGTGTCCACAAACACTGCCTTCGCGCCCGCAATCCAGATGGCTTCGGCGGTGGCGAAGAAGGTGTTGGTGACGGTAATCACCTCGTCACCCGGGCCGATGCCCAGCGCCATCAGCGCAAGCCATATCGCGTCAGTGCCTGAATTGACACCGACGGCGTACTTCGTGCCGAAGAACTGAGCGAGTTCGTGCTCGAAACGTTCCAGGGTGGGACCCGTGATGTAGGAGCCCGTTTCCAGCACGTCCACGATGGCTTTATCGATCTCCGCCTTCAGGTTGTGGTACTGGCGGACATGACCATAGAATCCGACTTGCATCTTTACCTCCCGCCTACAAAAGGGTGTGAAACTCCCCTTCAAGCGCTCCATTGCCGTTGGGGGAAAGTATTTTTCGACGTGGGTTGCGGAATATCCTACAGAGCAGAGGAAGGCTCATCTACGATACCGTACCCATGCACCGGCTCGGCAGAGCTTACTGTAACTTGCTGTGAGTCCACCTCCACCAGCAAATCGCCTGTGTCGGAAACGCCCTGTGCCACACCCACAGCACCAGACGGAAGGCGATACAGGTGTCCGGCGGTGACATCACGCCGACGCCATTCGCGCAGCACAGAAGGCAGACCGTCTCTTCGCCATACTTCCATCCACCGGTCGGTATGCCGCAGCAGGTCTTGCGCCAGAGGCTCCACCGACAGCGCTGTTCCTGTTTCCAGCAGCACAGAGGTTGCCTTACCGCGTATCTCCTCGGGAAAGTCACGCTGTAACAGGTTGACCCCCACCCCTGCCAGCGCCCAGCAATGACCTAGAGCGTCATAGGCGGTCTCAATCAGAATGCCCCCCAGTTTGCGCCCGCTTACCAGAATGTCGTTGCTCCACTTGAACTGCACATCCAGTCCTGCCTGTTCGCGCAGGGCATCCGCCACCGCCAGCGCAAGCACGAACGCCAGCTGCCCAGCCCGGGCAACCTCGTGCCCGTCAAGGCGCAGCAACAGGGTCATGAGCAGGCTCTCGCCCGGTGCGTCGTACCAGCGGTTGCCCCGTCGCCCACGCCCTGCCGTCTGATGCTCTGCCACTACCGCGCGTATCTGCACGGGCGGACTCTGCAGAATCTCACGTGCCAGGTCCTGTGTGGAAGGCACGGTCCCACAGTACACAATCAAACCGAGTTCGCTCATAACACAGGTGTTTTGTGCCGTGAAGCGAATATCCTGCAAGGAGAGCAGGAGGAGATACCGATTCTCGTTAAGAATATCTTTATATCAGATTGTCCAAAATTTCACAAAAGGAAGGAGGTTCCCGAAAAATGCGATCTGCCGTGTTGCGACGGATATGCTTGTTGTGCTCCGTGCTGTTGCTGGCGATAGTGGCAGTACAGGTAGCACGTTCGCAGGCGACGAAACAGACAAAACCCGCGGCGAAGCCCACCTCTGTATGCGTACAGTGCCACAAGACGGTAACCCCGCAAATCGTGACCGACTGGTCGCTCAGCCAGCACAGCAAGAACGAGGTAGATTGCTCGGACTGCCATGGCAGCGAACACAAATCCGCCGCCGACGTGGCTAAAGCCAGAATACCCACACCCGAGACCTGTGCCACCTGCCATGAGCAACAGGTAGAGCAGTTCAAGAAGGGGAAAC
>BEHS01000126.1 GCA_002898895.1 bacterium HR16
TGGTAGACTAAATACGGCTTGCTCCAGCCCATTCAGAGGGAGGCGATAAATATGGCGCAACCTGCTCTGCGCACCGAGAGGCTGCGCATGACCTACGAAGAGTTCTTGCAGTGGAAGGATGAAGACACCCATGCCGAGTGGGTAGACGGGGAGGTCATTCTTGTAATGCCACCGAAGAACAGGCATCAGCACATCGTATCGTTCCTGGACTCGCTGCTTCGTATTTTGCTGGAGCTGACCGCTATGGGTGAAGTTCGCCCTGCCCCGTTCGAGGTCTACCTGCCCAGTCGCCCTGCCTCTCGTGAGCCGGATATTGTGGTCGTGCTGGGTGATAACCTGCGCTATCTGAGTGAAGACCGCTTCACAGGAGCGCCGGACCTGCTGGTGGAAGTGATATCGGAAGACAGTGTACGACGTGACCAGGTAGAGAAGTTCCTGGAGTACGAGCAGGAAGGGGTGCGCGAATACTGGCTGGTTGACTCGCGCCCAGCCCACTACGGAGTGGAGGCGTTCTCGCTGGAAGGGACAACCTACGTACCGATAGAGGTCAACGAGGAAGGCTGGCTGGAGAGCAAGGTTATCCCCGGCTTTCGGTTGAAACCTGCCTGGTTTGTCGAGAACAGATTGCCGAACTCGCTCACCGCGCTGAACGAGATGCTGTCGCCAGAGCTCAGAGAGAAATTGAGACAACTGCTGGGTGGGGAGTAACCTATCGAGGCATTCATACCCCGTTCACACTGTCACCACCTGTATTTCACCGAAGCCCGCCAGGCGCAGGTCGTTGGTCAGGAAGAGGTCACAGTTCGCCACCAGCGCAGCGGCAAGGTGGATGGAGTCCAGAGGAGCAAAGCGATAAGCCGCCCGTATCTCTGTCGCCTTATCTATAACCTGGGTTGTCAAAGCCACCACTTCGTTGACGTAATGGGCAAAAAAGTCGTCAAAGTCCTGTAGCAGGGCACTGTTGCCGGCGCGTAGTGGCAATACGCGGCACTCCATTCGCGTCACGTCGCTTACCACCAGCCAGTCAGATTGCTGCAGTAACGCACGTACTCGCCCGTAGAACAAGGGCGTCTGCTCCACAAAGTAGATGACAGGTGCGCTATCCAGATAGACCCGTCGCATCAACGTCCTCACTGCGCGTTTGCCGAATGTACGCCTCGACCTCTTCTGGAGACATCGGTTTGTGCCCACGCGCGCGCTGGCGTTGGTGAATGGCTTGTAACACCGCTTCACGATCTGTCAAAGCGACATCGGGTTCGGCAGTTTCAGCATGTATCTGCACCTTCACCCGACCGCGCACCGGCAACGGCGTCTCCAGCACGATGGTGCTGCCGTCCTCAATGGTGCCTACCGCCTCGTAGATTCTGGACAACGTGATCACCCCCTTTCCCAAAGTATACCCCCATACTGCCCCGGAAGCAAAAGGTAACCCAATGCACCGGCAGGAAAACACACCCTCGGCACGAAAACATCCTGCGGTATCAAAGCGAACTCACTGGAGCCAACAGATGGAACATGCCAACCTGCAGATTTTGGTAGCGATTGTGCTGTTTTCGTTTTTGATTCTGTGGAAGATTCTCACCGCGCGGCGGGGCAAAGCGGGCTTCATCCGCCGCATCCCCGGCTTGAACGAGATAGACGAAGCCATCGGACGAGCGACCGAAATGGGACGCCCGATGATTTTCCACCCGGGCGTGGGCGAGGTGCAGAACGTGGGCACGCTGGCGGCGCTGGGAGTGCTGGGACATGTCGCCCGTAAAGCAGCGCAGATGGGCTCGCGCGTTATCGTGACCACCGCGATACCGGTGGTCGTGCCCGTCGCGGAAGACATCGTGAAGCAAGCGTACACGCAGGCGGGACGCCCTGACCTCTTCAACGCCGAGGACATCCGCTTCCTCGCCGCCTCCGGAGACCAGCTCGCGCTGGCGACCGCCAACGTGATGGAACGCGAGAAGACCGCTGCACACTTCTTCTTCGGCATGTACGATTACACCTCGCTCCTGCTTACCGAACCCGGACAGCGCACCGGAGCCATCCAGATAGCAGGTACCGACCAGTATTTTCAGGTCCCCTTCTTCATCGCCAGCTGCGATTACACTGTTATCGGCGAGGAATTGTATGCCGCCAGCGCATACCTCACCCGCGACCCCACCATGCTGGGCAGTCTCATCGGGCAGGACTACTCCAAGATTATCGTGCTGGCGGTGATTCTGCTGGGCGCGTTGAGCACTACCCTGCTGGGTAGCCAGAACCTGTTTGTACAACTGATAGGGGTGTACCGGTAGCCATGACCAAACGCCGTTTTATCGCGCTGGTAACCTTTCTGGCAGGATTGTACTACTTCCTGGAGTTCGTGGTGCCGCCTACCGTACCCTGGCGTACCGTGCGAGGCGAGGTAGTGTCGGTTACCGCAGACTTTCTCACCCTGCGGGTAGATGGACAAGAACGGCAAATACCCATAGAGCCGACGCTGAAGGTGTATCGCGAACGCACCACCGGCGCGCCCGAACAGGTAGAACCTTCCCAACTGCGCCCCGGAGACCGTGTGAGCGCGGGTCCCACCACCTATCTGTCGGACTGGCTGACCTCGGTGAACAGCTTCTTCATTGTGCTGGGAGCGATGGCATGGGGCATGGGATTGATTAGCCTCGCGATGGTGCACTCCAGCAATATCCGTCGCCGTCGCCCGGAGTGGTACGGCAGTGTGCTCTTCTTCCTGGCAGTAGGTGGTGGCATCGTGGCGGGGTTGGGCTACGGTGCGCAAAGCGGATGGCTGAAAGAGGCAAACGACGTGGTGTTCAACTACCTGCTTCGCCCGATGAGCTCCACCGTGTTTTCCCTGCTGGCGTTCCACATGGCAACCGCTTCCTACCGCGCTTTCCGGGTGAAGTCGGGCGAAGCCGCGCTGATGATGACCTCCGCGTTCATCGTGATGCTGGGGCAGATTCCAATTGGGCTGTGGCTCACGCACAGTTTGCCTTCTTTCCTGCAGCTACCTGTGATGGCGCAGTGGATACTGTATATCGCCAACTCGGCGGCGGTGCGGGGTATGTGGTTTGGCATGATGGTGGGGGCGATCGCGGTGGGTCTGCGCTTCTGGCTGTCACTGGAGCGCGGCGCATTCTTTGACAGGGAGTTGTAAAGACACAGACCCCGCAGGAGAGGGGCCGGAGGAGAAGTGGACACATCATCCGTTGCACAGGTTGTTCGCCAAAGGCCATCGCCGAGCTTTATGGTGACGCCGTGAGTGTCCGGACGGTATAACATATCATGCGGTGGCGTTGTTGCATAATCGGTTTGTCCGCGGTTGTGGTGCTGATTGGGTGCGCTTGGTTTCTCTGGGGTAGAACGCCCCCGGTCACCATGACGCAGGGGGCTGTTCTATGGGGTACGAATGTTGTGCCGCAGCCGCGGCGGTCCAGTATGTCTTTCGTAAGCGGGGCGACCGGTAGGGGGATATATATCCTTCGGTTAGACTCGCTGGAGCCGCCTCGGCTGGTGTATGCGACTTCGGGTACCCAGCCTATGGTATTTCCTGTGGACAATAGTGCTTTGGTCGTTGTCAAAGACAAGCCTCGGGCCCAAGCAGTTCAACAGTCTTCGTCGTCAACCTCGCAGGCACAACACTCTTACCTTTTGTTGGATTGGCGTACTGGACATACAATGCCCATCCTTGTACCGGATGGGGAACTGCTATCTTTGCATCTCGGCATGTCGTTGGCACTGGTGCGCAAGGAAGCACATATGTTTCGAGTGCATGTCCGCGTCGAGCCGTCCCGAACCGTCATATTGTCGACAGATCGCCGAGTTCTGTCGCCATTGCCGGACTGGGCAGACGCCACCTTGTCACCAAAGGGGAGATATGTTCTTATCCATGACCGCAGGCATGGATTAGGCGGACATGCCACAATACGCTCCGCAAGCGATGGCGCGATAGTAACCGACTTTGCGGCGAGCTCGGCGCGGTTTCTCAAGGAAGGAGAGGGGTGGTTTCAGGTCGTCTACACCAGCCGCGGACGATTGTTTCTTTTCGACAGTAGAGGAGGACAGTCTCGTGTGCTCGCAACCAGTGTCGACAATGAGCGGTTGGTTGCTGCTTCCCCGGACGGAAGGTGGGTTGTTACAGCATTCCGCACAGCCGACTTCCGAGAGTTGTTAAGAGGGTATCCATACTTGGAGCACACCAAGTTACGCATACGTTCTGCAACTGACGGCACGGTGTGGAGAACATGGACAGCAGGAGCTTGGGTTGGCGAAGTCGTAGCCGCATTGTCAAACTGAGGCACATATTACCTTGCACGCGCCCTTTTGATATGCGCCAACGCTTTGGCCAAACTAGGACATCACAGGTAAGTTGCACACCAGCCTGTATTCTGCAGGACATCTCTCGGTTTGCTGAAATAGTGAATGGTATCACTTTGACTCGCTGGACACGGTGGGGACACATAGATTCAACAACGCTCCCGCCGGGTGCACATCGGCTCGGCAGGAGCCTCGCCCTCCAACCGCGAGATTTTCCTTTCATCGTGACACGCGCAGGTGTTTCCTTCAGCAGCGGATAACATAAACTTGCTTACCAGACTACTCCATATGGGATCACCAAAATGACAGACTGGCTCTCCAGGCTACAAACCATTGACCGCCGATGGATATACCTGTCCATCTGGGTGGCGTGTGCCCTGCCGTTTGTGGTGAACATCAAGCTGCCCGTCTACGTCTCACCGGAAACGCGCAGGCTGTACGAGTTCATCGAGAAGTGTCCACCCGGCAAAGTGGTGATGGTGGATAGCGCGTGGGATGCGGGCAGTCAGGGCGAGAACTGGGGACAGGTAGAGGTGGTCTTCGAGCATCTGTTTCGCCGGCGCATCCCGTTCATCGTCACATCGGTGGAGATTACACCGCTCGGTCCGCAGTTTGCGGACAAAGTGATAGAGAAGCTGGTACGCGAGAAGTTCCCCGACCGCAAATACGGCGTGGACTGGGTGAACTTAGGCTACACCAAAGGCGGCTGGCAGGCGATGCAGCAGATTGCGAAGGACATCCGCCAGCAGTATAAGAAGGACTCGCGCGGCTACTCGCTGGACGACGCTGAGCACCTGCCCCTGATGCAGCGCGTACGCAATATCGAGGACATTTATCTCATCTACTCCGTCACCTACTCGCCGATGGAGGACTGGATACCGTTCGTTCATGGGGTGTACGGCACGCCCATCGCGTTCGGGTGCGCGGGCATCCAGTCCACCACCTACTACCGCTACCTGCTGTCCAAGCAGCTGGTGGGAATGTTGGTAGGGGTGCGCGGTGCAGCGGAGTACGACGCCCTGCTCCATCCCGACATCCGCGAGCGCAACAGCATGGGCACCAGGCTCATCGTTCCGCAGGCGTTTGGGCATCTGGTCATCATTGTGGCGGTGATACTGGGCAACATCGGCTACTTTGCCGCACGTCGGAGGAGAGGTTAATGGACGGCGCAACAACGTGGCAAATCTGGCTGGCGGCGGTTGTGACGCTGGGTATCTATTCCTACCTCATCAACGACAACAAGCTCTATCGCCTGCTGTTGAACATCATGATTGGGCTGGGCGTCGGCTACAACTTCATCATCATGTGGAAGCAGGTGCTTCAGCCCCTGTGGTGGGAGCCGATGACGCAGGGCTTCACAGCGGTGTTCGACGGCTTTGCGCCCGGCAGCGCGAAGGCACTGTGGGTGCTGGTGGGCTTGTTGGGCGCGCTGTGGTATTTCCAGTTCAGCCGAAAATACCTGTGGCTCTCGCGCATTGTGATCGGCATGACGCTGGGCGCAGGGGCTGGAGTGGTGTTCAAACAGCAACTGCTGATGAATATGCCACAGATTGCCGACTCCTTCCGCCCGCTGATCGCCCGCGCAGACGGCACCCCGCTGGTGGGTGGTAGCACCGCTCCCCTCTCCCTGTGGATGTCGTTGAACAACGTCATCTTCGTTGGCACAATCGTGTGCGTGATGGTGTATTTCTTCTTCTCGTTCGAGCATAAGTGGGCGCCCGTACGCCACACCGCAAAATTGGGACGCTGGCTGTTGATGATTAGCTTCGGCGCGTTCTTCGGCAACACGGTCATGACCCGTATGGCGGTGTTTCTGGAGCGGTTGCAATTCCTGTTGAGGGACTGGCTGCACGTTGGCAGCTTCTAAGGTGATATATCGTGCGTCGCGCACTGCTTGTCTTGCATCCCTGTAGTAGGGCATAATATACCCGAAGGGGTGATGGAACATGGCACTGCCTGCACCGTCGGGAAAGGTCAAAATCACGTATGAGCAGTTCTTAGAACAGATAGATGAAGACACCCTTGCGGAGTGGGTGGACGGGGAGGTGGTCTATTTGTCGCCTGCTAGCCTTGGACATCAGCTGGTCTCTGATTGGCTTTTGCGCTACATCAGTGCATTTCTGGACAAGAACGCAATGGGTATTGTTGTCTCCGCACCCTTCCAGATGCGTTTATTGCGCAGTGAGCGCGGGCGTGAACCCGACCTGATTTTTGTCGCCAATCAGAACCTGCACCGTCTGCATGACACCTATCTGGAGGGCGGTGCAGACCTGGTGGTGGAGATTACCTCCCCAGAAAGCCTGCTTCGTGACCGGGGCGAAAAGTATGCCGAATACGAACTGGAGGGCATCCCCGAATACTGGATAGTAGACCCGGACGAGCGACGGGTGGACTTCTTCGTGTTAGGTGCAGATGGTCGGTATGAACGTCGGCATGAGGACGCAGAGGGCGTGTATCATAGCGAGGTGCTCAAGGGCTTCCGACTGCCGGTGCGCTGGCTGTGGGAACGCCCACCACTGCATGAGGCAATCTCCCAGATGTACCCAGAGGGGTGATGGAACATGGCACTGCCTGCACCGTCGGGAAAGGTCAAAATCACGTATGAGCAGTTCTTAGAACAGATAGATGAAGACACCCTTGCGGAGTGGGTGGACGGGGAGGTGGTCTATTTGTCGCCTGCTAGCCTTGGACATCAGCTGGTCTCTGATTGGCTTTTGCGCTACATCAGTGCATTTCTGGACAAGAACGCAATGGGTATTGTTGTCTCCGCACCCTTCCAGATGCGTTTATTGCGCAGTGAGCGCGGGCGTGAACCCGACCTGATTTTTGTCGCCAATCAGAACCTGCACCGTCTGCATGACACCTATCTGGAGGGCGGTGCAGACCTGGTGGTGGAGATTACCTCCCCAGAAAGCCTGCTTCGTGACCGGGGCGAAAAGTATGCCGAATACGAACTGGAGGGCATCCCCGAATACTGGATAGTAGACCCGGACGAGCGACGGGTGGACTTTTTCGTGTTAGGTGCAGATGGTCGGTATGAACGTCGGCATGAGGACGCAGAGGGTGTGTATCATAGCGAAGTGCTCAGGGGTTTCAAACTGCCGGTGCGCTGGCTGTGGGAACGCCCCCCCTTGCACGAAGTGCTAAACCAGATGGAATAAGCAGAGCTTCAGGAGCGAGATTTGAGCAGGGACGCATATATCGAGAAGCAATGGACAACCTGCAGTGGACTCCAAGCCATTGTGGTTGCCGTATTGTGGGAACAGGATAAACTATTCCGGTGGGGATATGTAGAAGTTCCTGTCGGACATCCTCTGTACAAGAAACACTGCCACGAGGTTGCGCCGTATGTGGACGTGCATGGTGGGCTCTCTTTTGCCGGTAGCAGTGAGGAGCTGGGTATAGAAGGCTCCAGCGGGTGGTGGTTTGGTTTCGATGCCTCGCCAGGCTACGGCATCATCGACAGGAACGCCCCATGGCGCACCTGGTACGGACTGCAACATGAGCCACGGCAGCTGGAGTATGTGGCGGAACAGTGCGAGTATCTGGCATGGCAGCTGCGCGAGCTGGGCGAAATGTGGGCAGCCTTCCTCGCAGGCTTCCCTATCCCTCGAGCGAGCTGACGTGCTTGACAGCCGAGCATTCCTGCGCTATAATACCATTGCTGACAAACTTCAAACCGATATGTGTGTGATGGGCGGTTGGCGCAGCGGGAGCGCGCCTCGTTGACAACGAGGAGGTCAGTGGTTCAAATCCACTACCGCCCACCATTTTGTTTGCCCGCCTCGTTGTCAACGAGGAGGTCTTCCTTCTACTGCGTGTAATTGTGGAACAACGTCAGGCACTCCTTCAGCTGTTCGCGAATCGGGATGTGTTGGGGGCAGTGCAGCTCACACTCACCACAATCCAGGCAGGCGTCCGCTTTCTTGCCCTTCACCCACTGCGAGCCGATAGCGTTGTAGTGCTCTCGCGCATAGTCCTTTAAACCGTACACGCGGTAGTAGTTCATCGCCTGAAAAATGTGCGAAATGTTTACCTCTTCCGGACAGTATGGCAGGCAGTAGTTGCAGCCGGTACAGTAGAGGTCTGCCAGTCGCTTGTTCTCGTCCATTGCAGCGTTGATGGCAGCTACTTCATGGGGACTGAGGGGCGACATGTTGGCAGCTATCGCCGCATTCTCCTCCACCTGCTCAATGGTGCTCATACCCGACAGCGCGCAGTCTACATTGCGATTGGCGAATACGAAGCGCAAAGCCAGTTCCGCGCTGCTGTGGACGCGAATACCCAGTCGCTCAGCGGTTTCGCGCGGCAACCCGGCCAGCCTGCCTCCACCTACCGGTCCCATGACCACCGTACCTAATCCTTTGGATTTAGCGTACGCCAGCGCGTCCTCATTGGCGCGGTCAAGCAGGTTATACTGGCACAGCACGGAGGAAAAGATGTCCAGATCTATCAGGCGCATCATCACTTCGGGTTTATCGTGGAATGAGAAGGAGATGTGACGTATTAGCCCCTCCTCTTTCGCACGCAACGCCTCACGGATGAACTCGTCGCGTCGTTCATGCGTCAAAAACCACTCACCGATGCCGTGAAAGTGATAGAAATCGACATGGTCGGTGTCCAATTTGCGCAACTGTATCTCCAGCAGCTCGCGATAGCCCTTTTCATTACCGATAGGGTACTTGGTAGAAACGTATACCCTGTCGCGCCAGCCCTTCAGAGCCTTCCCCACCACAATCTCGCTCTGCCCGTCGCAGTAGAACCACGCGGTGTCGATATAGTTCACACCCAATTCGAAAGCACGATGAATCATCGCGATAGCCTTCTCTTCATCAACCACCCTCTGACCGTTTACTTCAGTCATCGGTAAACGCATGGCTCCGAAACCCAGCCGCGAAATCCGAACACCCGACTTACCAAACTCTCTGTATTCCATCGTTGCCTCCTCCCGAACGTTTTAGAGCAGACCAACATTATTATACAGGTCAAGCTCTTCTCATGAAACATTTGACCGTTCGGGTAGCGTATGCTAATATGCATATCAGGCTCTTGAGTAACCCCATGCAGCGCACGCGGCTTGCCATATTTGCCCTTTTCTGGATGGCGTGGGTGATGGTGTTGCCCTTTGCACACCATCATCTCGTGCGCGCCCCTCGCGAGGGAACAAGTGTCCATTGCGGCGGGATGTCATGCGTCGTACAGTGCGTGGCGTGCCAGTGGGAGTCCACCAGCGTTGCAGACACACACATACCGCTGCTGTCCCCGCCGCCGCTGGAGGAAGCGACTCAGCCTCCCCTTGATACATCTCCTGTCTATCGCCTGCTATCGGGCACTCCCTCTCCCCGCGCACCTCCTGTGGCATAAATCTCTGTCTGTGTAACCATCGCCTGTCGCCGTGAAAGACGGCGTTTGCGTTTTCACACTCTTGCCAAAGGAGGTTTACAACACATGCGCGTTTTCATCACAACGCTCATACTATTATGTTGCACGATGGGCGTGGCGTTCTCCGCGCCCGACCCCGCTTTGCAGACAGAGATTGACGACCTGAAGGCGCAGATTCAGCAGATGACCGAACGCCTGCGCGAACTGGAGCAGAAGCTGGCGGAACAGGAAGCACAACAAACTACCCCAGCTGTGCCCGCCACCAACCTGCCCCAGATTAGCGTGGTGGCAAACGGCGGCGCATTGTTCCAGGACCGCAAGCGCGATGATAACCGCAACCGCTTCGAGCAGGACGAGCTGGAACTGGCTTTCCAGAGCTACGTCTACCCCAGCGTCCGTTTTGACGCCATCGTTGCCTTTGACAAGGAAGAAGATTTCTCGGCATCGGTGGAGGAGGCGTATGCCACCGTTATCCAGCTGGGTAATACGCCCCTTGGCGCGAGGCTGGGACGCATGCGCCTGCCGTTTGGGCGAGTGAACCCTATCCACCCACACCAGTTGCTGTACAGGGACTATCCGTTACCCATTGTGAACCTGCTCGGTGAAGACGGCGCGATTTCCAACGGAGGCACGGTGAATTACCTCATGCCCGCGTCCAACCTGTTCGCAGAGTTACAGGTGGGGCTGTTTACTCTGAACGACCATGCCGCGCTGGGTGTGCCGCACGACGAAACGCTGCACGATTATGGCGCGTCGGGCGAGCTGATGCGCACGCTCCGGCTCACCCTCGCCCCTGTTATCAACCGCGACAACGAGCTGGAATTCGGCTTGTCAGGCTTAACCACCCGTGCTCTGAACGGCGACAATCTGCGGTTGTTGGGTGTGGACTTCCAGTATCGTCGTTTCTTCGGCGCGGCGCAAAGGCTTCTGCTGGCGGGTGAATGGTTGCAGCACCGACGCGAGAGTGGAGGCTCTGGCGTCAACCGCCACGGCTACTATCTGCTCGCCTCCTATAAACCAGACCGCTACTGGGAGTACGGCCTGCGCTACGACTGGTCAAAACGCGCATTCCTCACCGCAGGCACAGATGTGCCGGGAGCAGACAGAGCGCTGAGCGCAATACTCACCTATCGCCTGAACGAACAGTCCTACATCCGCCTGCAGTGGCGCAACCTGAAGCCGGCGGATGACAGCGTGCGCAACGAACTGCTGTTCCAGCTGATGTTCGGCTTTGGTCCGCATTCTCATCCGCTGGAGAGCACACAATAGGAGGAAAGAAGATGAAGCAGATACTTATCGCCTTTTGGATACTTCTCACCCTGCCCGCATGGGCGCAGGTACGTGTGGTCGCCACATTCACCGACCTGGCGGACATCGTGAAGCAGATTGGGGGCAACCGGGTGCAGGTGAGCTCGCTGGCGCGTCAGCAGGACGATTTCCATCTGGTGACCCCACGCCCCAGTATGGCACTGGAACTATCTCGCGCCAAACTGTTCGTGCGTGTGGGTATGGATTTAGACCTCTGGGCGGACGACCTGCTCACCGCCGCGCGAAACGCTTCCATCCTGCGCGGAGCCTCTGGTTATGTGGACTGTTCGATTGGGGTGAAAAAGCTGGAGGTTCCTACCGG
>BEHS01000127.1 GCA_002898895.1 bacterium HR16
GCTTACCAGTGTCTGTGCCATCGTGGTGATGGCGCCGGTGTTCATCATCCTCATGTACCTGCTGATAAACGGTGTTCGTTCACTGAACATCGAGTTTCTTACCAGTCTGCCCAAATCGCCCGGCGAACCGGGTGGTGGCATGGCAAACGCCATCGTGGGCAGTTTCTACATGGTGGGGCTTGCACTTATCCTCTCTCTGCCTGTGGGAGTGGGCGCAGGAGTGTATCTCGCGGAGTTTGGACGAAGCCGTTACGCCCACGTGGTGCGCTTCATGGCGGACGTGTTGAACGGCGTACCCAGTATTGTAATCGGCGTGTCGGTATGGGCGTTACTGGTAGTGCCGATGCGCTCATTTTCTGCGCTGGCTGGAGGGGTGGCGTTGTCGTTCATCATGACCCCGATGATTGCCCGCACTACCGAAGAGATGGTGCGCGCCGTGCCCAACGCCTTGCGTGAGGCTTCGCTGGGGTTAGGAGCTACCTACGCTCGCACC
Source organism: bacterium HR16 (assembly GCA_002898895.1). Lineage (GTDB taxonomy): Bacteria > Armatimonadota > HRBIN16 > HRBIN16 > HRBIN16 > HRBIN16. The sequence continues at coordinate 494 of BEHS01000127.1, forward strand.
ATGTGGAGCGTGGTGTTGCCCGCAGCGAGGGGCGGTATCGTGACAGGAGTTATGCTGGCTCTGGCGCGCGCATTTGGGGAGGCGGCGCCGTTACTCTTTACTGCGCTGGGCAACCGGTTCTGGAACCTCTTTCTGGACCGCCCGATGGCGAATCTGCCCACCCAGATTTACGAATACGCCAAATCGCCATACGAGAGCTGGCACCAGCAGGCCTGGGCGGCTGCGCTGGTGCTTATCATCGTGGTGCTGGTGTTAAACGTTGTTGCGCGGGTCTCTACCCGTGAGCGCTATCGTGCGCTGAGGTGAGAGGTATGCAGGAAGGTATTCGCACTCCTACTGTCCAACCTGTAGCATTGATGCAGGAGGATGCATCCATGGCGACCGTTGTGTTCCCGCGGCGGGAGGAGGCAATAGCACCGCCGTCACCGAAAATCAGCACGCGCAACCTGAACGTCTACTACGGCAATTTTCATGCTATTAAGGACGTGAGCCTGGACATTCTACCCAACCACATTACCGCACTCATCGGTCCTTCGGGATGCGGGAAGTCTACCTTCCTGCGCTGTCTCAATCGGATGAACGACCTGATTGAAGGGGCAAGGGTGGAAGGCTCGGTGTTGCTGGATGGGATAGACGTTAACGACCCTCGTACGGATGTAGTCGCGCTACGGCGGCGTGTGGGCATGGTGTTTCAGCGACCGAACCCCTTCCCGATGTCCATTTACGACAACGTGGCATACGGTCCGCGTATACACGGCATCCGACGACGTAGTGTGCTCAATGAGATTGTAGAGCGCAGTCTGCGCCAGGCGGCGTTGTGGGACGAGGTGAAAGATAAACTGAGGCAGTCGGCTCTGGCGCTGTCTGGTGGACAGCAGCAACGACTGTGTATCGCCCGCGTGCTGGCAGTAGAGCCTGAGGTGCTGTTAATGGACGAACCCGCTTCTGCGCTGGACCCGACCGCTACCTTCCGCATCGAGGAGCTGATGCAGGAGCTGAAAAACCAGTACACGATTGTTATCGTCACGCATAACATGCAGCAGGCGGCGCGCGTGAGCCAGTATACAGGATTTTTCTACAAGGGAGAGCTGTACGAGTTTGGCGAAACCGCCAAGATATTCACCACTCCTGAGCGACGCGAGACCGAAGACTACATTCGCGGACGATTCGGCTAGAAGCGAGGTGAGTACAGTAAACCTGCCTCACGGGAGACGTGTGTTCACCGTAAGGACGACCGCCGACCTGACCGTAAAGAACTTGAAAGACCTCTTTACCAGACCTGCGATGTATTGGGTATCCTATAGCTGCAGAAACCTGTGGGGGCTACCCTGTGCAGATTTACAATTCCTGTATGGAATAATATAATATAGCACCTCACCGCAGGGGAACAGAAGGAGAAGAGTATCTGAAATGACCGTCGTACGCCATGCATTTGACGAGGAACTGCAGATGCTCCAGAACGAGCTGCTCGCGATGGGCAGCTATGTGGAGCAGATGCTGGATCAGGCTGTACAGTCCCTGTGCCATCGTGACGAGGAGCTGGCGAAGGAGATCGTGCGCCGCGACGATGACGTGGACGAGATGGATGTGAACATCGAGATGCACTGTCTGCGCCTGCTGGCCCTGCAGCAACCGATGGCACGTGACCTGCGCCTCATCGGTACGGTGCTGAAGACGATAACCGACCTCGAACGCATAGGAGACCACTCGGTAGATATCGCCAAAGCAGCGATTAAGCTGAAGGATTATCCGCACGTGATTGCGCTGGTGGACGTGCCGCTGATGAAGCAGAAGGTGTGTGAGATGATTCGTGGCGGGCTCGAGTCTTTCACAGAGCATAACCTCGAGCTGGCGTACGACGTGTGCGAGATGGACAACGAGGTAGATAAGCTCTACCGGCGAATGCGGCGTGCGATTATCGCGGCGACGCAGATCAACCCCGAGAATCTTGAAGCAGCAACCACGATGCTGCTGGTTATCTACTACCTGGAGCGGTGTGCGGACCACGCGGTGAACGTCGCGGAGCGTGTGGTGTTCGTGGAAACCGGTGTGCTGCGGCAGCTGGCGCTGAGCCACCGCGGCGAGTATGTACCCGAAGAGAACAATAACGGAGACGAGACCGCCTGACAATGAGCATCGACATCGCGCGCAATGTGGCTGTGGTGCGCGAGCGAATCGCCCGGGCGTGTGAGCGTGTGGGGCGTAAACCGGAAGAGATTACGTTGATTGCAGTGTCCAAGACGGTGGATATTGCCCGCATCGCGCAAGCGATTGCTGCAGGAATTGAACATTTTGGAGAGAATTACTATCAAGAAGCGCGCGAGAAAATCCCGTGCATACAGGCTCCGGTACACTGGCATTTCATCGGGCATCTGCAGAGGAACAAAGTGCGGGGGGTAGTGCCCCTCTTCGAGTGGATACACACCGTAGACGATGAGGAACTGGCACAGGAGATTAATCGGCGGGCGCAGGCGGCGGGAAAGCGACAACGTGTTCTGATTGAGGTGAATATCGCTCGCGAACCGCAGAAATTTGGGGTGTTGCCCGAAGAGGCGTTATCGCTGGCGGAGTGCATAGCCACCCTGCCCAACGTGCAGCTGGAGGGGTTCATGGGTATGGCTCCCCTTGTGGAGAACGCGGAGCAAGCGCGTCCCTACTTTGCCGAACTGCGTCGCCTGTTTGAGCAGCTACCGGAAGCCCATCGCGTGCATCTGTCAATGGGAATGACACAGGATTACGAAGTAGCTATTGAGGAAGGTGCTACAATGGTGCGAATCGGCACGGCGATTTTCGGTCCGCGTGCTTAAAGGAGGGTGAGTCGGTGCAGGAACCGTTTGAGGAAGAGGAAGGTCGCTCGTGGTGGTCGCGACTGAAGGAGCGTTTGTTCGGTACGGGTGAGGAAGACGAAGAGGAGGGCAGCACGGTCATCCGCCTTCACACCCGTCCTGCGCAGCGGGTGAACGTGTTGTACGCCCGCACGATGGAAGACGCCCGACGTGCCGCCGATGGTTTGAAAGCGGGGCACCAGCAGGTGGTGAACTTCCAGTATGCGGACGCACTGGTACGTGAGCGCGTGGTGGACTTCCTGATGGGTGTGGTGTATGCGCTGGAGGGCACGGTGGAGCGTGTGCACGAGCAGGTGTTCCTGTTTGCGCCCGCCAACGTGCAGGTGGAGATGACCAGCGCCGACGATTTCCATAACGGGGCATGGGGTGAACGCGAGCGGTGAGCTTGAAAGGCAAAACCATAGCGGTTATCGGCACAGGAGCGATGGGTTCTGCGACCTGCCGCGGTCTGTTGAAAGCGGGCGCGGTGGAACCGGCACAAATCGTTGCCACCGATGTTCATCACGAGAAGGTGGAAGCACTGGTCAAGGAGCTGGGCATCCGTTCCGCGTCGTCCAACATAGAGGCGGCGAAGCAAGCGGATATTGTGATGTTGTGTGTCAAACCCTACCTCATCCACGATGTAGTGGAACAGATTGCGGGCGTCATCACGCCGGATAAGCTGGTTATCTCTATTGCAGCGGGTGTGCCTATCGCTCGCATAGAGGACTTACTGCCTCCCGGCACGCCTGTCATCCGTGCCATGCCCAATACCTGCGCTATCGTGGGAGCGGGCGCAGCGGCGTACTCGCGCGGACGATACGCTACCGAAGAACATGCTGCCGCCGCATACGAGATTTTCACCTCTTTCGGTGAAGCTGTGGAGGTAGAGGAGCATCTGCTCAACGCGGTCACCGCCATCAGCGGAAGCGGTCCCGCCTACGCCTACCTGATGATTGAGGCGCTGTCCGACGGAGGGGTGCGTGCCGGTTTGCCTCGCGATATCGCTACCTTTCTCGCGGCGCAGACGTTGCTGGGCGCGGCGAAGATGGTGCTGGAAACGGGGATGCACCCCGCTCAGCTGAAGGATATGGTCACCACTCCGGCGGGAACCACCATCGCCGCGCTGGTGGTGATGGAGCGGGCAGGCGTGCGCTCTGCGCTGATTGAGGCGGTAGCAGCTGCAATTGAGAGAGCGAATGAGTTATCATAGCCTGCCGCGTGCCGGTACAATACAACCGGGGTGATGAAAGATGGGAAGCAGAACGGTTCAGATACATCTGCCTGAAGGCCTGGCGGAGGCTCTGGAACAGGTTGTTCGCGCGGGCTGGTTTTCCAGCGAGGATGAGGCGATCCTACATGCGTTGCGTGAGTTTCTGCGACGCGAACAGTGGGAGCTTTATGAGCAGTTCCTGCTGGAGGACATTGAATGGGCGACGACGCTGAAGCAGTCGCACGGGTAATCGTTAGCAATACAGGTCCTCTGCTACACCTCGGTCAAGTCGAGGCACAATACCTGCTTCATCTGCTTGGCAACGTCTATGTTCCTCACGAAGTTCTGGAAGAGCTTGTCCGATTATCACCTCAGCGTGGATGGGAAGACCTCACGGTAGTGGATATACAGCCGCTTTTCGCGAAGCAGGCACAACAATGGATAGATGCAGGTTACCTCGACCGAGGCGAAGCGGCAGCCATTGCTCTGGCAAAACAAATAGAATGTGAGTGGTTCTTCACGGATGATACCAGAGCGCGCGTATTTGCGCGCGCTCTGGGGCTTGAGGTTCACGGCACGCTGGGCGTAGTTATAGCGTGCGCTTCGTTAAACCTGATTACAGTTGTCCATGCACGGCAGCTGGTATCGCGGTTGTACCACGAATCGTCTCTCTGGTTGTCGGCGCGCGTTTTCGAGGAAGCTATGCGCTCTCTCGATCGTCTAGCCCAAGATACCTCGCAGTAATCTCCTTTGCTCAGTTCAATGGTGGCAACGCGCTTGCCTCGTCCAGTATCGCCTTCTCCTCCGGCGGTAGCGGCCCGCTCCACCCGTTCAGGATAAGCTCCAGTTGCTCCATATTACGCGCACCGATAATCGCGCAGGTTACCGCCGGGTTGCTGATTGTCCATGCGATAGCGGTTTGCACCAGCGGGCGGTCGAACCCTTTCAGTACCTCTACGATGCGCTGTGCCCGCTCGACGTTGTGCGGTTGTGCCCTGCGCTCCAGAAACCACTTATTTTCGGCGGCGCGGGTGCCGGGTGGAGGCGGTTCGCCCGGGCGATACTTGCCGGTGAGGATGCCTCCCGCCAGCGGGCTGTACACCATCACGCCTACGCCTTCTGCCTGGCACAGGGGAAGTAACTCCAGCTCTATCACGCGGTCAATCAGGTTGTAGCGAGGCTGGATGCTGTCAAAGCGCGCCCAGTCGTGCTTATCGCTGAGCCACAGCGCCTTGCACAGCTGCCAGGCGGCGAAGTTGGAGCAGCCGATGTAGCGCACCTTGCCCTGCCGCACGAGGTCGTTGAGGGTGGAAAGCGTCTCTTCCAACGGCGTGTTCTCGTCCCACGAGTGCACCTGATAGAGGTCAATCACGTCTGTCTGCAGGCGGCGCAGGCTGGCTTCCACCTGCTGCATGATGTGGTAGCGTGATAGTCCCTCGCCGTTGGGACCCTCCGCCACGCGAGCGCGCACTTTGGTAGCGATGACCACCTTATCGCGATGTGGGCGCAGTGCCTTGCCCAGGATCTGTTCCGATCGTCCGCCCGTGTACACGTTAGCGGTGTCGAAGAAGTTGATGCCTGCGTCCAAACATCGTTCCACCATGGCGATGGAGGTCTGCTCGTCCGCCTCCCCGCCGAAGGTCATACAGCCCATGCACAGTTCGGATACCCACAGCCCGGTTTTGCCCAAACGCTTATAGTTCATCGGGAAGCCTCCTCAGAATATGTTCTTATCGTATTCGTTATTGCCGGTACGGCGGACAATACAGGGTTCGCGAAGGACATCTATGCGCTCAATCCCCTTCTGACAACCACCTTACCTGCTCGGGTGTCAACGAGACCTCTGCTGCCGACATACACTCGCGCAGGTGTTCCAGATTACCCGTCATGAAGATGGGGATGGTCAAGGGTTTCTGGTGCAATAGCCATGCCAGCGCGATCTGGGTTGGCGTCACGCCCAGCTGTTGTGCCAGATGGCGGGCACGCTCGCGTCGCGCGGCGTTCAACGGGTTATTGCCGAAGCTTTGCTCACCCTTCTCCGTGCCGGCGAAGTAGCCCTGCGCGGTGCTGGTGTAGGCGGCGACAGGGATATTGTGCTCAGCGTACCACCCGGCATCTTCAGGGGTGACGTAACGGACGGTAGGGTCTTCGCCCATCTGCCAATTGGGAACCGCAAGGCTCCACTGCACCTGCGAGATGACGAACCCCTGCAAGCCCTGTGTGGAAGCGTATCGGTTCGCCTGTTCGATACGTTCGGTACGCCAGTTGCTCGCGCCCAGATAGCGGATGTGTCCCGCCCGGACGTGCTCGTTGAGTACACCGATGATTTCATCCACCGGCATGCGCGAGTCATCACGGTGCAGATAGTAGAGGTCTATGGTTTCTATTTGCAGGCGTTGCAGGCTTTCAGCGATGTCCTGCGCGATGACCTCCGGCGACATATAGCGGTCGGGTCTGGGGTATTTGTGTCCACCGTCCGGGTGTGCTCCTTTGGTTGCCAGCACTATCTGCTCGCGGATGCCCAGTTCGTGGATGATTCTGCCCAGTTCGCGCTCACTACAGCCTGCCTCGCCATCGGGTTCCCAGAAGGCGTAGCAGTGCGCGGTATCGATAAAGTTCCCGCCGAGGCGCAGGTATTCTTCCACCACACGGGTGGCGTCGTCTCCCTTGATGCGCGCTCCGAAGACGCCTGTGCCCAGACAGAGTCTGGATACGTTCAGCGTGGTGTCAGGGAGAGGAACTGTATGCATACACTGTGCCCTCCGTCGGTGTGTGCTCCCCAATGGATTTCCCTGTTTGTAGTGGGGATTCCTGCTTGCGGTTATAGCTTTTGGCTCGGACGGAGCCTCGCCCTCCAGATGTCAGCCGCGCCGACCGACGCGGTGAGTTATACTCCTCATTCGGGGCACTGCATCTCGGAGAACTCGATGGCTTTCAGCAGCTCTCGTAGCGCGGCTGTGAGAACTGCCTCCTCACAGGTGGAACGATGCACAATCGCTCCATAGCGGTCCAGCCCGAACAGGCAGATAGCACAGTGCCAGGGGCATTCGTATCGGCGAAAGACATCTGCTTCACGGTCCACGAGCACAGTGAGCTCAGGTGGGGCATCGGGTAGCGGTTCGCGTGTAATCACCAGCAGGGCAGCACCTGCCTGATGAAACTCGCTAAGCATCCGGTTTATCTCTGTCAGTACGCGGGATATATCACTCTCTTGCGAAAGGAACACTAAGCCCACCGGTTGCCTGTGTCGGAAGGCGTACAGGGAGACAGGTGTGTCGTCACGCGCGGATGGCAGGGTAAACGGTGGCGCGATGATTTCCACGATGGTGCCGATGGTTTGCACGCGGTGCATCATGGGGTCGTGTTTGCCCTTTCGCCAAGGGTGATGGTGATTCGCATGCGTTGTGCGCCGCGCAGGATGCCCAGTTCTATCCTGTCACCCGGCTTCATACGGCGCAGTCGGGCGGACACGTCGGCGGCGCGACGCACAGGTTGACCGCTCAGCATGGTAATCACGTCGCCAAGGCGGATACCGGCACGTGCGGCGGGGCTGTTGGGGACGACCCGCACCACTTCCGCACCCTCTGCACCGTCACGGTCTGCCGGTACGATGCCCAGAAAAGCCCTTCTCACCTTGCCGGTTTGCATCTCCACCAGCACGGTGCGCACATCGTTGATAGGCACAGCCAGCCCTCCTCCCGATGCGCCCAGCAAAGGGGTTTCAATCGGCGGGGATACGGAGGGGATTGCGCCGGAGCGCGGAGAGGCAGCAGGTTCGGGAATGCGAAGGGTGAAACCCGGCGTTAGCGTGGCGATGACGATGCCCACCGCCTCGCCCCGTGCGTTGACTATCGCGGCACCGCTACTGCCCGCACCGATGGAACCGGAAATTTGCAGCAGGTTGGAGAGGAACTGCTGTTGACCGATAACGCCGATGCGCTCTTTGCCCGCGACGGTGCACAGCGCTACGGAGCGGTCGTAGCCTCCTTGTGTGCCCACGCAGAGCACAAGACTGCCCGGTTCCAGCTTGTCTGAATCACCCAGCGGCAAGGCAGGCAGGTCCCGGGCGTCGACTTTTACCATTGCCACGTTGGTGGCTTCGTCGATGCTTACTACCTTGCCGGTTAGCCGGCGTCCGTCGGCGAGGCGTACGGTGCATTGTTCTGCTCCACGCACTACATCCGCGCCGGTGAGAATCCAGCCGTTGCTATCCACGATGAAGCCGCTGCCTTTACGGGTAATGGGGTTGGGCAGGTTCAACATCCGCAGCGCTTCGTACACCCGACGGGCGGCTTCGCTGCTCGGGCGTGTCCAGAGGGAGGAAGAGGCACTGTCCGGGGCAATCAGCGCTCCGCCTTCTACGGACACGATAGCGGGTTGAACCTTGCGGGCAAGCGCGGTGACCTCACGCTCCAGCGATTCCAGCACGCTCTGCGCACTCGCAAACACGGCGAGCAACAGCAAACACGATACGGTTGCGAACATGCGCATCGGGCATCGCCTCCTATTCCACTGCGCCCGCTGTGGCGGGATGGGCGGCTTCAATGACGTAGCCTTCGGGCACAGGCGCGGATGTCACCGGATGCGCTTCTACCAGCACCGGTTGCACGGGTACCTCAGGTTCAGGCGAAGGCTCGGCAACAGTCCTGGTGTCTACTGACAGAGTGTTCTCTTGCTTCGGTTGTGCGGCGATGACGATATGCCTCGGCGGGTGGTATACCGGAGGCGCATGGCGTGGTGACGAAGCGGGCTTGTTCTGCACGGGTAGCGTGGGCTGTTCCGATTGACCCCGCTTCGGTTTGCCGGTTTTAGCGGAAGGCGTGGCGGACGGCGCAAAAGGTTTTTTGCCCGGTGGAGCGTTGTCCGGACGCAGCGGGGTCACGCTTTGCGCCATCTGTGGTGATGTGTTTGCTTCATCTACCGGTGCAGAAACACTTTGCCATAGCACAAAGCCGAGCGTTACCACCACAACTGCCGCCACGGGAGCCAGCGCAAGTTGTAGCGGGAAAGTCCGCTGCTTGACCTCCCTGCTGACCCGCAGGGGACGCCACCCTGTGGGCGGCGAGTCGGGAAGCAGTCCGGCGTACCGACGCACCGCCTCACGGGCGCGACGGTAGTTTTGTCTTTCTGCCTGGCAGTGCGGGCACGCCTGCAGGTGGCGGCGCACCCAGCCGGGCAAACCGTGCTCTATGTCATCCTCGCACAGGGCGAGGTAGTATTCTGCCCATCGGCACAGTAGCCGCTTCATTGTGATCCCCCCAGAAGTACTTCCAGTCGTTGCTTTAACAATCGTCGGGCGCGGAACAGCCTCAGCTTTACACTGCCGACGCTACATCCCAGCGCCTGTGCCATCTCCGAGTAGTCCATTCCTTCAATATCTCGCAACACAATCACTACACGGTGATGAGGGGGCAGGGCGTCTATCGCTTTGCGCACCGTCTCGCGCAGTTCGTTACGTTCCGCTGCGGCGTGCGGGTCCACATCTGCAAATCCTCCGCCGACATCCCAGTCCAGAGATACCTCCGGATGCGCCTTTTTGCGTTTCACGTGGTCTATCGCCAGATGCACGCCGATACGGATAAGCCACGTGCGCAGCTGCGCCTCACCGCGAAAGCTGCTCAGAGCACGATAGGCTCGCAGGAAAGCATCCTGTGTCAGGTCTTCGGCGTCCTGTGGGTTCCCCACGATGCCCAGGATACTGCGAAACACAGCGCTTCGGTGTTGCTGCCACAGGGTACCGAATGCCTCCATATCGCCCGCTCGGCAGCGTTCGATTAGCTGCTGTTCGCCATCTTGCCGGGGATGCTCTCCGGTTGCCACTCGCCACTCCCATACCTGCGCATTCATCGCGACGCTCCTTATCTAATTCGGTGCGAGCACCGTAGGCTCCCCCTCGCGCCAACCCACACTGCGGAGAGACAGCGGGTGCCCGCACCGTCGTTTACACGAGTAAGCGGGCTCCGCCAGGCGGCGATGGGGGTGCTTCCCCTCTGAGACGTGCACCTGCCCCGGCGTGAACACGCCTGCACTCGTTCGCACGTCCTCCCTCAACCCATTTAGATAGACGATTGCCACCTCTTTTTGTTATCATGTACGCGTGAGCACCATCATTACGCTATTAACCGATTTCGGCACGCAAGACACTTACGCGGGCGTGATGAAAGGGGTCATCGCTTCGCTCTGCCCCGATGCGAGGGTGATAGACCTCACCCATGAGGTGCCGCCTCAGGACATCGCCACCGGCGCGTTCCTGCTGGACGTTTCGGTGGATTACTTCCCGGAAGGTACGATACATGTGGCGGTGGTAGACCCCGGTGTGGGTACAGCGCGTAAGCCTGTCGCCCTGCGCACCGCGAAAGCGTTCTTCGTCGGTGCCGATAACGGCATTTTTACACTGGTATTGCAAAGGCAGAAGCTGCTGCAGGCGGTGTGTTTGGATAACCCGCAATACCATTTACCCCATCCCAGCGCGACCTTCCACGGGCGGGACATCTTCGCGCCAGCCGCGGCGTACCTCGCGCGAGGAGTTGCACTGGAGGAGCTGGGCACGCCGCTCACCTGTTTGCAACGCCTGCCTCTGCCGCGTATTCGAGTGGACTGGCAGGGCATCCGTGCGACGATAGTGCATATCGACCGCTTCGGCAACGCCATCACCAACCTGACCCGGGCGGACTATGAGGCATGGCGTATCCGCTGGGATGTGAA
>BEHS01000128.1 GCA_002898895.1 bacterium HR16
CACGTGGATAGCGAAGTCGCTCATCCAGCGTTACGGCGGTTACAACCTGTACCAGCGGGCGTTGCCGTTCTTTTTGGGGATGATACTGGGCGAGTTCAGCTGCGCCGCGCTGTGGGCGGTGCTCGCCAGCACGACGGGACTGCTCGCGCCGGAGTTTCCGTGGCCTTAGCGAACACTCACCACGTTCTGCGGTTTACCTTGCAGGAAGGCGCACAGGTTCTCCAGTGTGGTGTCCAGAATACGCTCCACCGCCTCTTGGCTGTTGAAAGCGATGTGTGGAGTGAATACCACGTTCTCGCGGCGTAGCAGAGCCTGCGCCTGCACCAGCTGTTTCAGCGTCTGCTCAGCGAGGGGCAACCTTAGCAACTGGCTCTCTTCGGTGATATATTCCTCGCCTTCAATGACATCCAGCCCAGCCCCGGCAAGGATGCCCTCCTCCAGCGCCCATAGCAAGGCTTCTGTGTCTACCACTGACCCACGAGCTGTGTTGATGAGCAGCGCCCCACGCTTCATCTTGCTCAGCGCGTCGCGGTCGATGAGGTGGTAGGTAGCGGGCATAGCGGGTACGTGTAGCGTGACGATATCCGACTCGCGTAATAGCGTGTCCATATCAGTATAGGTAAAACCCAGCACATCCGCCAGCAGTTTCTGAGGGCGGACATCGTACGCCAGTACCTTCATGCCGAAACCGCGCGCGATGCGTATCACGTGCAAGCCGATACTGCCTGCCCCGATGACACCCAGCGTTTTGCCGTAGAGGTCAAACCCGCGCAGGGTGCGCACCTGATACTCTCCTCGCAAGCTCTGGAAGTACGCCGCGTGTAACTTGCGCGACAACGAGAGAATCAGCGCAAAAGTATGCTCCGCGACGGTGTTTTCACCGTAATAGGGCACGTTGCATACCACGATGCCACGCTCCCGGCAGGCATCCAGGTCGATGTGGTCGAAACCGGTAGACATCGTAAGCAGTAGACGCAAGCGGGGAAGAGCTTCCAGCGTGGCGCGGCTGACCTTCGTGCCGATGAAAACGGCAATAACGTCGTATTCGGCGCATTGCTCGCATCCTTCCGGGCTCAACGGGGTCGGCACGAAGTCTATCTGCACCTGTTCGGCGATGTCCAGTCGCTGCAGGCCCTCTCTCAGGTACTGTGCCTGCCACTCGTCTATCTCAAAGAAGCCGACGCGTAAGACGCTCATAGTGTTTACATTATACCTTGCCAACGCATCAGAAATGTCAAGACTCTATAGTGCGTGCGTAAACCTTGCCAGGCAGGAACGACCGGCGCTTCCCACGAATGTTTGGGATAGGAGACGATATGGTGTGGGGCAAATTCATCGTGGCGCTTGTGTGTGCAGGGATACTCGTCTGTCAAGAGGAGGCGAAAAGTGGCAGGTGATACTGTTCGCCTGGGCATTGTGGGCGCAGGTGGTCGAGGGGCCAGCTTCAAGGCAACGTGTGACACGCTGCCTGATGTGCAGATTCAGGCGGTGTGCGACGTAGACGAGGCACGTGCACAGCGAGTCGCCGAATTGACAGGCGCGAAGCAGACCTTCACCGACTATGAACAGATGTTAGAGAAGGCGGACATCGACGCGGTAATTGTGGCGACGCCGATGCCACTGCACGCGCCACAGTCGGTCGCCGCCCTGCGTAGGAACATCCATGTGCTCAGTGAAGTGCCTGCCGCGGTCTCGGTAGAGGAATGCAAGCAGCTGGTGCAGGCGGTGCGAGAGAGCAAAGCGGTGTACATGATGGCGGAGAACTACATCTACGCCAAGCCGATTGTGCTGGTGAAGGAGCTGGTGCGACGCGGGCTGTTCGGTACGACGTACTACGCGGAGGGCGAATACATCCACGAGCTGAAGGAGTTAAACGAGCTCACCCCCTGGCGGCGCCGCTGGCAGACCGGCATTAACGGTAACACCTACCCGACGCACAGCATCGGTCCAATCCTGGAGTGGATGCCGGGCGACCGTGTGGTTTCCGTCTGCTGCGCCGGAAGCGGACATCACTACCGTGACGCACGAGGCGAACTCTACGAGAACGAGGATTCCACCATCACCCTGTGCAAGATGCGCTCCGGTGGGCTGGTGAAGCTGCGTCTGGACATGCTTTCCGACCGCCCACATGCCATGAACGTGTACCAGCTACAGGGCACCGACGGCTGTTACGAATCGGCGAGGGCACCGGGCGAGCACGACCGCGTGTGGCTGCGTGACCTGTGTCCCGATATGAACACGTGGCTGCCTCTGCACGAGCTGGAGGAGCAGTTTCTGCCTGAAGACTGGAAACGGCAGGAGGAGCTGGCGCGGCGCACCGGACACGGCGGAGGCGACTACTTCGTGCTGGCGGATTTTCTGGCGGCGGTGCGAGGCGAGCGACCTCCTGCGGTAGACGTGCACACTGCGCTGGACATGACCCTGCCCGGCTTAATGAGCCAGGTTTCTATCGCGCAGGGCGGGCGGTGGGTGGATGTACCGGACTCGCGCGTTTGGGGCACGGAAGAGGAGCCGAAACCGCAGCTGCAGATGGTTTTTCCACCGCATCGTTTCGCCTCCCTGCCCGAGCCGCCGATACCGGCGGGCTATCGCCTGCGTCAGATTCGTCCGGGCGAGGAGGAGAAGTACCTCGCGCTGATGCGTAAAGTGGGCTTCGCCGAGGGGTGGACGGTTGCCGACGTGCAACGCTTCATGCGCAACGTGTTGCCGGGCGGCTTCTTTGTGGTAGAACATGAGCCAACCGGTGAACTGGTGGCAACGGCGATGGCGAATCATGCGCCGAGAGAACAACACCCGAACGCGGGTGTGCTGGATTGGGTAGCCGCCGACCCCGCCCATCAGGGTAAAGGACTGGGCAAGGTGGTTACCGCGGCGGTGGTGCGCCTGTTGATACAGCGTGGCTATGAGCGAATATACCTGTTGACCGACGACTGGCGTCTGCCCGCGATTGCTACCTATCTCTCGCTGGGTTGGGAGCCGTATATTTACGATGAGCAGATGCGCGAGCGATGGGAGAAGGTAATGGGGCGGATGCATGTTTAACAAACCAATATCGGTGGAGAGAGATTCTTCGCTTGCGCTCAGAATGACATGCTCTGTTTTGTCATGCTGAGCGTTAGCGAAGAATCTCAAGGTAGCGATATAACGAGATTCTTCGCTTCGCTCAGAATGACAGAGTTGGTGTGCGTTCTTGTCATGCTGAGCGTCAGCGAAGCATCTCAAGGTAGCGATATAACGAGATTCTTCGCTTCGCTCAGAATGACAAGGTGCAGAATGACAAGGTTTTTGCCGCCCTTTTGTCATGCTGAGCGTTAGCGAAGCATCTCAGGTTGCTTGATCAGGAAAAATCGCATTCCACAACGGAGGCATGTTTTATGCGAGAAGAGTCTTTTGAATTCTTGCGACAAATAGTGAACACGCCAAGCCCTTCCGGTTACGAACAGAAGGCGCAGGCGATTTTCCGCGAGTATACCGGACGCTTCGCCGACGAGGTGCATACCGATGTACTGGGCAATAGTTACGCGGTTATCAACCCTGGGGGTAGCCCGCGCGTGATGCTCTCAGGGCATGTAGACGAAATCGGTTTCGTGGTGCACTATATTAGCGATGAAGGGTTTATCTACTTCTCGCCTGTCGGCGGGCATGACTCGATAGTGCCGGTAGGTCACAGGGTGCACATCCACACGAAGCAGGGACCGGTACTGGGCATCATCGGGCGCAAGGCGATACACCTGCTCAGCGATGAGGAACGGCGCAAGAAACCAGACCTGAGCGACCTGTGGATTGACATCGGCGCAACCAGCAAAAAAGAAGCGGAGGAGCGCGTGCGTCTGGGCGACCCCATTACCTACGTGTACGACCTGCAACCCCTGATGGGTGAACTGGTCACCGCACGGGGGCTCGACAACAAGATGGGCTGTTTCGTGGTGGCGGAGACGTTGCGCCTGCTCAGCGAACAGCGCTCCGACCTGAAGGTAGCGGTCTATGCGGTATCGACGGTGCAGGAAGAGGTCGGCCTGCGTGGGGCGCGCACTATCGCTTATGAGGTAGACCCGCAGGTGGCGGTAACGGTAGACGTAGGGCACAGCATCGACTACCCGGGCGTGGATAAGAAGAAACATGGAGAGCAGGCGATTTCCAAGGGTCCCGTCATTTGTCGTGGCTCACATATCAACCCTCTGGTATTTGAGATGCTGGTGGACACCGCGACTGAGAAAGGGATACCCTATCAGATAGAAGTTGCAGGCGGGCGCACCGGCACGGACAACGACGCCATCCAGCTCTCGCGCTCCGGCGTGGCAACCGGGCTGGTGTCGGTGCCGATACGCTACATGCACACACCGTGCGAACTGTTGCATCTGGGCGACCTGGAGAACACGGTGCGCCTGCTGGCGGAATTCACGCTGAAGGTGCACGCAGGGATTAACTGGACCCCAACCGGCTGAACGAGGAGAGTTTACCATGATGCCACCAGAGGTACCTACCCGTCGGGGCATGAGTTGCTGGACAGTAGGTTTACTGTCTTGCCTGGGGGCGATAGCGCTGGTCGTTGCGGGGCTGGCGATACTCTTCATCTACACAGCCCGACGTCCCGAGTTCAAACAGGCGATGTCTACTATGACGCAGGTAGCGCAGTGTCAGCAAAACATGCATGAGATTCACGCAGCGATAGAGCGCTACCGCCAGCGCAACAAGGGAGAGTATCCCAAATCGCTGAACGACCTGGTGCCGCGCTACCTGCCCGAAGCGGGCAAGCTGAAGTGCCCTGCGGATGTGTCAGGCGAACCGGTGAGCTACCGGTACTTTCCACTGAAGAAAGATAGCCCGGAAACATCGCCGTTACTGCAGTGCGACCACCATAAGATGATGAACCAGAAGATGCCGGTGATCATGCTGAAAAACGGAGAGGTTCTGAGCGGTTCAGGGGTGGGAGGACGAAGCAGTTCGCCAGGGTACGATTGATACTTGACCATTTGTTAATCTGTGGACAGGATGAGATTCTTCGCTTCGCTCAGAATGACAGGGTTGACGTGCGTTCTTGTCATGCTGAGCGTCAGCAAAGCATCTCGGTGTGGCGGTAGGATGCGATTCTTCGCTTCGCTCAGAATGACAGGCACGCGGAACCGCTCAGAATGACAGGGTTGACGTGCTTTCTTGTCATGCTGAGCGTCAGCGAAGCATCTCAGTGTGCTGGCAAAACGAGATTCTTCAGAATAATAGACAAGCGGAACCGGCTCGCCCAGAGCCAGATAATCACGTGTGGCAGAGTGCTAAGCTTATCTGGGTCGGTCCGATTGCCAATTCCCTAGTCGGGGTGGTCAGGAGGTTTTTCTTGCCGTCAATTATGCGCATAAACAGGCTGTTGCTTATCATGAGCATCGTTCTGGCGGCGCTCGTGCTGCCCGCGTGTCAGCACAGACAGCACGACCCGGGTGTGGTACACCTGCGGGCATGGACGATGTGGGGCGGCGATGAGGCGGAAGCCTTTCAGGTGGTGGTGGACGAGTTCAACCGCACGCACCCGCATATCCAGGTGCATAACCTTGCGGCGGTGGAGGACACCAAAATCATCCGCGCCATCGTCGCCAACGACCCGCCGGAAATATTCACCCTGCGCGACCCGGGCTATCTGGGTTCGCTGGCAGGTAACGGCGCGCTGCTTTGCCTGGATGAATTTTTCAAACAGTCGGGGCTAAAGGAATCGGACTATGCGCCGGGTTCGCTCTCGCAGTGTCGCTACAACGGCAAGCTGTATGCGATGATATATCTCATGGACTGCTTTGCCCTGCTGTGGAACAAGGATGCTTTTCGGGAAGTTGGGCTGGACCCTGAACGCCCGCCCAAAACGCTGAGCGAGCTGCTGGAGTACGCCCGAAAGCTCACCAAGCGTGACGCCAACGGGCGCATTGTGCGCATCGGTATGATGCCACCCGACCCGCTGATTATCATCTCTGCCTTCGGAGGGCAGTTCATCGACCCGAAGACGGGTATGCCCACCGCCGACCACCCGCGCAACATCGAGGCGCTGGAGTGGTATCAGAAGCTGATAGAGGTGCAGGGCGGTGCGGAGGAGGTGAACGCCTTTCAAGCCGGTTTCGGGCAGGAGATGGGCATCAACAACCCCTTCCTGGTAGGTAAGGTAGCGATGATGATTAACGGACAGTGGAACCCCTACTGGTTCCAGCGCTACGGTCCGAAGGTGCGCTACGGTGCCGCCCCTATCCCCTACCCCGACCAGTATCCCGAACAGAAGAACCCCACGTGGCTTGGCGGGAACATCTTCTGTATTCCGGTCAACTGCAAGCATCCCAAAGAGGCATGGGAGTTTCTGCGGTGGACGCAGACCGTAGAGGCGCAGGTACTCTTTGCCAGCACGATGCACGGTGTACCCAATATTCTCGCCGCGCGTAAGGAACGCAGTCTGCGCGAGGGCGAGCCGTGGAAGCGCGCTTTCGCCGTTTTCATGGACGTGGCAAACAGCCCGAATGCGCGCCACTTTCCTCCTACTCCCATTACCGGGTTGTACCAGTATGAGATATACAGTGCAGTGGACTTCGTGCGATATGGAACGAAGACGCCCGCCCAGGCTCTGCGCGACGTGCAAAAGCGGGTGTATCGCGAGATGCTATTCTGGCGGAGGTGATATCAATGCGTGAGCGTCAACGTAACCTGCAGGGCTGGCTCTTTGTCTCTCCGTGGCTGGTGGGGTTCTTCCTGTTCACCCTTTATCCGATACTGGCATCGCTTTACTATAGCTTCTGCGATTATCGGGTGCTCTCTCCGCCGCGGTGGGTAGGGCTGGCAAACTACGTGGCATTGCTTACCGACCGAGACTACTTCCTGCCATCGCTCTGGAACACCCTCTTCATGCTGATAGAGCTGCCCCTTGCGCTCATCATCGGGTTGACGATGGCACTTCTGCTGAACCACAAAATACCCGGCATCGGAATCTTCCGTACCATCTACTACCTGCCGTCTATTATGCCGGTAGTGGCGGTGGCGGTGCTGTGGCTGTGGGTGTTGAACCCGCAGTACGGGTTACTGAACGCGGTGCTTACGCCCCTGCTGGCGCCGTTTGGACTGCAGCCACCCGGCTGGCTCGCCGACCCGAAGTGGTCTAAGCCTGCGTTCATCATGATGGACCTCTGGGCGGTGGGAGGCAGTGTGGTTATCTACCTGGCGAGTCTGCAGAACGTGCCCGCGCACCTGTATGAAGCGGCGGAGATTGACGGCGCAGGAGCGTGGCACAAAACGCTGAACGTGACCCTGCCCATGATTTCGCCGGTCATCTTCTACAACCTCATCATGGGCGTCATCTGGACGTTCCAGTACTTCACGCAGACCTTCATCATGACGCAGGGCGGTCCGCAGAACTCTACGCTCTTTTACGCCCTGTATCTCTTCTACAACGCCTTTCGTGACTTTCGCATGGGACGCGCCTGCGCGATGGCGTGGATACTGTTCATCCTGACGCTTATCGCCACGCTGATTGTATTCCGAACATCTGCACGCTGGGTGTACTACGAGGGGGAAAGAGGCTGATGGCAACAGAGACAATAGCTCCCAGAAACCGATTGGCAGACTGGAAGCAGTCGAAAGTATGGCGCAGACGGATTGCTGTGACTGCTGTCTACATCGTTCTGATTGCGCTCAGCATCTCGTTTCTTGCGCCCTTCGCGCTGATGGTTTCCACGTCGCTCAAAACGGAAGACCGCATCTTTACCGAGACCATCGAGTGGATACCCAGCCCAATCCGCTGGCAGAACTATGCCGAAGCGCTGCAGTCGTTCCCGTTCTTGCTGTATTTGCGTAACACGCTGTTCGTGTGCACGCTGGTGGTGGTTGGCACGGTGCTCTCCTCTGCCCTGCCTGCGTACGGTTTCGCGCGGCTGCGCTGGAAGGGGCGCGACGTGCTGTTCCTGATTATGCTGGCTACCATCATGCTACCCGCGCAGGTGACCATGCTGCCGGTGTTCGTGATGTTCCGTACCATCGGCTGGACGGGCACCTACCTGCCGCTGGTGGTGCCCCCCTTCTTCGGTAGCGCATTTGCCATCTTCCTGCTGCGCCAGTTCTTCCTGACCATCCCGCAGGAGCTCTCCGACGCCGCACGCATCGACGGTTGCTCAGAATGGCGTATCTTCTGGCAGATTATCGTGCCGCTCTCCGTGCCTGCACTGGCGACGGTTGCACTTTTCGCCTTCATCGGCGCGTGGACGGATTTCATCAACCCCCTCGTGTACCTTACCGATGAAAATACCTACACGCTGGCGGTGGGACTGCAGACCTTTGTTGGACGGCACAGCTCCGAGTGGAACTTGCTGATGGCGGCGGCGACGGTAGTTACCCTGCCTCTGATGGTGGTGTTCTTCTTTACGCAGAGGCTGTTCATCGAGGGCATTACGTTGACCGGAATCAAGGGATAGGAGAAGCACGATGGCGACGCCGCTGATACATCAGACCGACCTGTTCCGCCCACATAACGACCCGGACGACCATTTCGACCTCGCAGTGGTGTACGCGCTGGCGCTACAGGGCAAGATAGACCTGCGCGGTATCGTGATAGACCGTCCGCCCCCGAAATTCGACGGCGACCCTGATGTGGCGGCAATCGCTCAGCTGAACCACATCACAGGGTTAACCGTGCCTGCTGTCGTCGGTTCTTCACAACCGATGAAATCTCCCAGCGATACCCAACCGTCGGCGTCGCCATCGGACAAAGCGGCGGTTCGGTTCGTTCTGGACACCCTTCGGCAGTCGCGTCAACGTGTAGCGATTACTGCTGTGGGTTCCTGCAGGGACATCGCGCTTGCAGGCAAAACCGACCCTGCTCTGTTCGCCCGTAAGTGCGCAGGAATCTATATCAACGCAGGCACCGGCTCGCCGGACCCCAGGCTTGCAGCGACACTGGAGTACAACGTCACACTGGACCCTGCGGCGTATCGCGCCCTGTTCGAACTGCCCTGTCCCATTTACTGGCTACCCTGCTTTGAGGACTACGAAGGCGAGTGGCGTGTGAAGAGACATGGAACCTACTGGCGGTTCCCTCAGGAGGGGGTGCTCCCTGCGCTCTCGCCGCGTATGCAGAACTTCTTCCTGTACATGTTCGAACGCCTGCGGGAGACAGACTGGCTGAGGTATCTGTATCGCCAGCCAGATGCCCCTTTGATTCACCGCTACAGCCAGCAGGAGAGGAATATGTGGTCCGTCGCCAGCTTCCTGCATGTGGCAGGACTGACGGTAACCGTTGACGGCGAGGTGGTTCCGCTGAAGGCGGCAGGTGGCTCTGCTGTGTATACCTTTCAGCCCGTGCGCATCTCCTGCAACGAAAACGCGGTCACCACATGGCAACCCGACCCGCGCAGCACAAACCGCCACATGTTTATGGTCAGAGACGTGGAGCGGTATCAAGAGGCGATGACGAAGGCGCTGAGGACGTTGCTGACGGTACTGCCGTGAGAGGTACAATCTTTACCGGTGAAAAAGCGATGGCACTTCTGCATGTTCAATGGCTGGGCAGTGTAGACTACACCTCGGCATGGCAGTACCAGTGTGAACTCGTCCGGCAAAGGCGAGAGGGAGCTGTACCCGATACCCTGCTGTTGCTGGAGCATCGTCCGCCGGTCATCACGCTGGGGCGAGGCTCGCACGCCGAGCATCTTCTCGTCCCCCCGCAGCAACTGGAAAGACTCGGCATACAGCTGGTGGAAACTGACCGAGGCGGCGACATCACCTATCACGGACCCGGTCAGCTGGTAGGCTATCCCATTCTCGACCTGCGCCAGCACGAAAGGGATGTGCATCTTTACCTGCGCAAGCTGGAAGAAGTGATTATCACCGCCCTGACCCATTTTGGCATCGTCGGGCATCGGAAAGAGGGGCTGACAGGGGTATGGGTTGGTGAGGAAAAGATAGCGGCGATTGGCATCAAGGTCAGCCACTGGATAACCATGCACGGTTTTGCGCTGAACGTCTGCCCAGACCTGAGCCACTTCGATCTGATTGTGCCATGCGGTATTCGAGACAAAGGGGTTACCTCCGTCCAGAATCTACTGGGGCGCGAGGTAACCCTGCCAGAGATATTCCCACCGGTAGTGGAGGCTTTTGCGCAGGCGTTCAGCCTGCAACCTGCTGCAGTACCCGCTCCAGCTTCGCCCGTACCTCTCTAGCCACTGCTTCCAGTTCGGGATGAGGTATTATTTTCGTCACAGCTGTTGGATCCATCGCCGACACCACACAGCCATCCCCCTCTTCATACACCACCACGTTGCACGGCAGAAGCAAGCCTACTTCTGGCTCAGCGGTCAGTGCGCGATGTGCCAGAGGCGGATTGCACGCACCGAGAATCACGTAGGGACGGTAATCCTTGCCGAGCTTCTCCTTGATGGTCTGTTTGACGTCGATGGTGGTCAATACACCAAAGCCTTCGGTTTTGAGCGCGGCGATAGTCTTCTCCACCGCTTCCGCGTACGGAAGCGATACCTTCACGCGGATGCCCGCCGGGGTCTGTTCGATTGCCATTTTACTCCTCCTCGACAATGCGGTAACTGCTGTGAACCTGGGCGAAGGCTGCCAGATGGGCTTCCACACTGCAATACTTCTCCTGAGACAACTTGATTGCCTGTTCCACCGCTTTGGGGTCCAGCCCTTTGCCCTTGAAGACGTACTCGATATCAACATGAGAGTAGACCCGCGGGTACTCCTGACGCCTTTCGCCTTTCACTCTTATCTCAAGCCCTTTGAGAGGCTGTCTTTTCTTCTGCAGAATACTGACCACATCCACGCCGGTACATCCCGCCAGCGCGTGGAGCAACAGCTCCATCGGACCGATGCCTTCGCCGCGTCCACCTCCGTCCGGCGAAACGTCCATCACCAGGGGATGCCCGCCTGATGATACACTGAGAAACTGTAAACCATCTATCCAGCGCGTCCTGATTTCCGTCATAAAGCCTCCTCCCTCTGCTTACAGAACATTCTCACGCTGTTAGATACCACAAACGGCTCATCGGATTCACCGCTCACAGCATTTTGGCGATGAGGTCCAGTGTTGCGCGGATGGAACGAGAAACCTCCTCAGGTGTGCCATTCCGCTGCGCGTCCCACCAGAGGTAACGCAGCGCTGCCTGCTCCAGCGCAGACTTCACGGCCGCCATCTGGTAGATGACCTCTGAGGGTGCTCGCCCCTGTCTGACCATGCGCTGCAAGCCGCGCACCTGCCCCTCGATGCGCTTCAGG
>BEHS01000129.1 GCA_002898895.1 bacterium HR16
GTCGTGCAGTCCGCTATTGGCATCATCTCCCCAGCGGAAGCACTGCCAGTTCCAGATAGGCTCGTTAGGCCGCCCGAAGCTGGGACAGAGCGAAAGCCCCGTGTTTTTGATGTAGGGCTGTATCGCCCAGCGCCACGAGTAGCAAGACGTCCTCCCGTTAGGTGCACGCGCGTGGGACCACCCCGGATAGGGCAAGGTGTCGTCGTAGTCCTGGTTGTACTGCAGGATGCCCAGAGCGATCTGTTTCATGTTGGACAGACAGGATGTTTTGTTTGCCTGTTCGCGGGCACGCTCGAACACCGGGAACAGGATTGCTGCTAAAATCGCGATTATCGCAATCACGACAAGCAGCTCAATAAGCGTAAATGCTCGGAAGCGTTTCATCTTCGTACCCTCCTTGATCGATATCGTTAGTTAACGTCTGGAGTTAACGTCTGGTAGGCGCCGCAGGCGGAGCGCCTCCCGTTACGGGTGCTCCTCCACTGCTACCACTCAATTGCGCTTGCAGACCCGGCGGCAACGGATAACCCCGTTTCATGGCACGGTCTAGCACGGCGCGCTCCTCAGGGCTGAGCTTGTTGATGTCGCCTCCGTATTCACGCCCCAGCTTCTGGATGACAGTATTAACCTCCGTGCCGATGTCGCTAACCTGTGCGCTTTTGCCGCCGCTCCATGCACGCCACAGGAAGAAACCCGCAACCACCACGGCGATGAGGATAACCACTATCGCCATCACCGGTGAGACTTCCTTCTTCATGGTCGGTCCTCCTGAATCTCTGGTCTATCGCGGTACAGCTGGTGCGCCGTACGGTGCGGGCGCGCCGTAGTTGGGCGGGGGCGTCCAGCTAGGTTTTTTGGGTTGCAGGAAGATCTTATATCCTGCAAAGCCCAGTATCGCCACCACCACGATGATAATGACGGCCGCCAGCGCGGGACTTATCTCCTTTTTCATAACGCTACCTCCTCACTGCTGGCGGCGCCAGTCCCACTTCGCCACGTTGTAGTAAATCCACATCTGGCTGTCGCGGAACCACTTGGCGTGTCCGTCGCAGAAGACGTAGTTGCGACCATCCGAGTGTTGCGGCTCCCAGTCTGGCCAGCACCTGGGGCAGGTGAAATTGGGGTCAAACTGAGAGGTCCAGTCTGGATAGCCGTTCCAGCCCTGCATCTCGATCGCCCAGTTGGATTTGCCGCTGTCCCAGAACAGCACCGTCTCCGCCGGGCGCGGGATATAGGATCGCTTGACGGCCGGAGCCTTGTACTCGCCACCGTCGCCTATCCAGTTGCTGTAGATGTAGCCGACGTCATCGGTAGATGTCGATGGTCGCCACGCAGTTTGCACTCCGGCAGGGCAGGCGAAGATACCCACATTCTTGATGTAGGGAAGCATTATCGTGCCCCAGTTCGGGGAGAAGTCCTGTGGACGCTGGGTTGGTCCGGTGTACCAGCCGTACACCTCGCCGTTGGGTTTGCGCAGGTCTTCGCGACAGGGCCATACCGACCAGCCATCGCAATAGCCTGGTTCATTGGGGTGACTGCGGTACAGCTCCATAAACTGATTATCGTAATCCAGGCAGTACATGGAAGCTGCCAACCCCAACTGTCTGGTATTGGACAGGCAGCTGGATTGCCGCGCCTTTGCCCGTGCCTGCGCAAATACAGGGAACAGTATCGCTGCCAGGATCGCGATAATCGCGATAACAACAAGCAGCTCGATCAGTGTAAACGCTCTTGACATCCTTTCCATGTTTGCACCCTCCCTTTTGTGCTCGTGTCTTACGTTACGGAGCAAACTGCAAGTGTCGCGTGAACACTGTCGATTTTTTCGTTGTCGTCGCTACTGCATCACCTCCTTTTATCTTCGTGTCTTACCGCTACACCATCCTCTGCTTTGGTGAAAACGCGTAACCGTTTACATTCTCATCATAACACACTGCACCGGAAAATGCAATATGGTTATAAGAAAACAATCACCCCAACGGAAATGCCCATCGGGGTGATCGTCGGAGGTGCAGAACGGGGCACAATCAATAATACTCAGATGGCCCCGGTTGAGCTACCAGTATCAGCAGGGTGTAGAAAACCAGTGCACCTATCAGGTAAAGCGTAAATACCACGGAAGCCGGCAGTTTGGGAAACCGAATCGGCACAACATCCACAGTCATGTTATCTACCGAGACGGCTGTCTCTGTTGCGGCCGGCAGGTCGCGCAGCTCCGGTGACAGGAGGCTGCTATCCGTATTCAGTGCCACCGTTGAATCCGGACGTGACTCATCTGTTGACGCTCCCCAGCTGCTCACAAGCGCAACCAGCGGATGATGCGCCACAACGTCCTCAATGACGATGGCTCTTGCGGGTAACGCAATAACCAGCATCGCCAGCAGAATCACTATCCACATCGCCCCGGTTGATCCCCTCATCATCGCACCGCCTCCGAAGATTTGACGGTATACCTACAAACCATGTATTACCAGGTGAATGATACCTCAAACACGCAAATTTTGCAAGCTAAAACGGGGAGCAGTTCGTGTCTGCTCCCCAAAATCATGCCAACATCAGGTGCGGCGTCGCTTAATACCCAACAGCGCAAGCACTCCACCTGCCAGCGCAACGACGCTCGCCGGTTCAGGCACAACGTGGATGGCGAAGTTGTCAATCCACACCACATCTGCGCCTGTCCCCGACGCAGCATCATGAGACAGCAGGATGCCCCAGCCGGTCAGCGTGGTGATGCCGGTGATGGGGATGCCGTTGTCCACCAGCACACCGTTGTACCAGGAGTACGCCTTCATCTGGTTGAAGTCCCAGACCATCTTGAGGGTGACGTACCGGTCAAACACGGTGGGGGTGGAAGATGCACCGGGAGCCCACCCAAAGGGATGAGTCTGCTGGGACAGGTCCCACTGGATGCCGTACGTGGGGTCACCGTTGTCAATCCAGTACCACCAGAGGTTTTGCACCTGTCGGGGTCCGGCGCGGTAGATGTCGAAGGTGACGATGACCACTTTCCAGCCTGCTGCGAGTGGGTCAGGGATGGCGCGGAACATCAGCGACTGGTCACCTTGACTGTCACCTACCTCCAGTCGCACTGCCCGTTGACCAAGCACCGGTTCAGGAGCTTTAACCACACGCGACCAGTCCCCGGAGGTGCCGCTCGGTATGCCGACCCAGCCGTCCTGTCCATCCAGAACGCCCAGGCTAAAAGTGGGCGCTTCGAACCCGTTCGAGTCATACCACACCAGCTGGGCGTGCACCGCCCCGGCTCCCAGCACGACAGCCGCGACTGCCGCAAGAATCCAACGATGAACCTTCATTGTGCTGCCCTCCTTTCGTGGCATCGCACAGGATACACTCTCAGTATAAATGCTTGTGCCAAAAAGTGCAACAGGTATTCTTGCGAGGTTTTTGAGTTTTCTGGAAGGAAGAACGCCCCCTCTCCCACCGGGAGAGGGGGTTGGGGGTGAGACCTACTTATCCACCGTCACCGCGACCTTGTCCTTAATCGCTACCTGTGCGGCAGCGAGACGGGCAATCGGCACGCGGAACGGCGAGCACGACACGTAGTCCAGCCCGATCTCGTGGCAGAACTCGATGGACGACGGTTCGCCGCCGTGCTCACCGCAGATACCCAGCTTGATGGTGGGGTTCACCTTGCGGGCATCCTCCACGCACATCCGCATCAACTTGCCTACGCCCTTGCGGTCGAGCTTCTCGAACGGGTTGGCAGGCAGGATGTCCAGTTCTACATACCTCTGCAGGAACTTGCCCTCTGCGTCGTCGCGGCTGATGCCGAAGGTGGTCTGCGTGAGGTCGTTCGTGCCGAAGGAGAAGAACTCGGCGTGCTGGGCGATTTCGTCAGCGGTCAGAGCCGCACGAGGAATCTCAATCATGGTACCGAACTTGTAGTCGATATCCTCACCCGTCTCTTCCACCACTGCCTTCGCCACCGCTTCGAGCTTCTCCCGCACGAACACCAGCTCGTTCACCTCGCCCACCAGCGGTATCATAATCTCGGGATGCACATCGATACCGCGTCGCTTCACCGCCACCGCTGCCTGCAGGATGGCGCGCACTTGCATCTCCACAATCTCAGGGAAGAGGATGGAGAGACGGCATCCGCGCAAGCCCAGCATCGGGTTGAACTCGCGCATGCTCTCAATTGCCTCCAGCAGGTGTTCCTTCTCGGCGAGCAGACCTTCCAGCGCCTTGCCACCCAGAGCCTTCACCGCCTGGCGCAGCTCGGTCACCTCGCGCAGAGTCTGCTCGTAGCTGGGCAGGAACTCGTGCAGCGGCGGGTCGATCAGACGGATGGTGACGGGGCGACCCTCCATCACCTCGAAGATGCCCTCGAAGTCCTTCTGCTGAACGGGCAGGAGCTTATCCAGCGCGGCGCGTCGCTGTTCCTCGGTGCGTGCCAGAATCATATCCTGCACGACGGGCAGGCGGTCTTGCTCGAAGAACATGTGCTCGGTACGGCATAGACCGATACCCTCCGCGCCGAACTCCACAGCCTGCTTCGCGTCGCGCGGGTTGTCGGCGTTGGTGCGCACACCCAGCTTGCGCCGCTCGTCTGCCCACTCCAGCAGCTCATGCAGCTCGTCGGTGAACATGGCTTCCACCAGCGGCGCCTGCCCGAGGATGACCTCACCGGTGGAGCCGTTGATGGAAATCCAGTCGCCTTCCTTCACGGTGACGCCGTTGGTGGTGAACTCGCGCCTGTTGAGGTCAATAGAAATCGCCTCGCAACCCGCCACGCAGGGGATACCGAACCCACGCGCCACCACCGCCGCATGGCTGGTCATACCACCGCGTGCGGTCAACACACCCTTAGATGCCAGCATCCCATGAATATCGTCAGGCGTGGTTTCAGGGCGCACCAGGATTACCGGCTCGCTCTGTCCGCGCTCGGCAGCGGTATCGGCATCGAAAACCGCCTTCCCGACCGCCGCGCCCGGCGACGCCGCCAACCCCTTCGCGATAACGTCCACCTTCGCCTTGGGGTCAATCTGCGGGTGCAACAGCTGGTCGATATCGCCCGGCTTCACGCGCAGGATGGCTTCATCCTTGCTGATCAGCCCCTCCTTTGCCATGTCCACCGCGATTTTGACCGCCGCCAGCGAGGTACGCTTGCCCACACGGCACTGCAGGATGAATAGACGGTTCTTCTCGACGGTGAACTCGATGTCCATCATGTCGCGGTAGTGGTTCTCCAGCAGCTTGGCAATCTCGTCAAACTGCCGGTAGATTTCGGGATTGATGGACATCAGCTCGTCGAGGTGCATGGGGGTGCGAATACCCGCTACCACGTCCTCGCCCTGCGCGTTGACCAGGTACTCGCCGTACAGCGTCTTCTCACCGGTTGCCGGGTCGCGGGTGAATGCGACACCGGTGCCCGAGTCGTCCCCCATGTTGCCGAACACCATCGTCTGCACGTTGACGGCGGTGCCCAGGTCCCAGGGGATGCCTTCACGCTCGCGGTACACCTGAGCGCGCGGGTTGTTCCACGACTTGAAGACCGCCTCGATAGCCAGTTGCAGCTGCTCGAAGGGGGCCATCGGGAAGTCCCTGCCGGTTTCCTCCTTCACCAGCGCGAGGTAGTCCTGGCACATCTGCTGAAGCGCATCGGCGGGCACTTCGGTATCCAGCGTCACGCCCAGCTTCTGCTTATACTCGTCCAGAATCTGCTCGAACTTGTGCCGCTCCACACCCAGCACGATGTCCGAGAACATCATGATAAACCGGCGGTAGGCGTCATAAGCAAAGCGAGGGTTGTTCGATTGCTTAATCAAGCCTTCCACCGTCTGGGCGTTCAGTCCAAGGTTGAGGATGGTGTCCATCATGCCGGGCATCGAGAACTTCGCGCCCGACCGCACCGACACCAGCAGGGGATTCGTCGGATCGCCGAATCTGCGCCCCATGCGCCTTTCCACTTCCGCCATCGCAGCGCGCACTTCGTCCATCAAGCCCTCAGGGAACTTGCCGCCGCTGCGCAGGTATTCCATACACACTTCGGTGGTAATGGTGAATCCCGGAGGAACAGGCAGACCGATATTGGTCATTTCCGCAAGGTTCGCGCCCTTGCCGCCCAGAAGGTCACGCATCTGGGCGTTTCCTTCCTCGAAGAGGTACACACGCTTATTCGCCATATCCTTCCACCCGTCACATAGAGTTTTGCCTTCGCCTGTTGGCGAAACGGAGCGGAGCACAGCAGCACACCGCCCCTATATAAGATAACACATTTTTGACACAGGTCAAGTAGTATTGAAATATTTGCAATACACTGGCGCAGGGTTACACAGCCAGTGCAGGCTGGCTTCGTCTGAAAAGGAACGGCTTCAGCCGTAAAGGCTCCTCAATCTGGCGAAGTCGGCTCGGCAGGAGCCCCGCCCTCCCCGCAACGGGATTGGAGGGTCGCGCTCCGTCGCGACCACAAACCGAACGGCTCGGGCGGAGCCTCGCCCTCCAAAAGAATGAATCCTGATAAACCGATAGGCAAATCAACGACTCGCTTATCCCTTTAGTGCTCCCGCTACCATCGTCTCGTGGATGCGGTCGCGGAACAGCCAGTACACGAACAGCACCGGCAACATCACAATCACCAACCCGGCAAACAACGCCCCCCAATCGCTCTGATACTGTTCTACCATCAGCAGGTTAGCAATGCCCAGAGGCAGGGTGCGTCGTTCATCGCTGGTCATAATCACCAGCGCGAGAGGATACTCGTTCCACAAACCGATAGCGTTGAACACGCCCACCACGATGATGCCCGGTTTTGCCAGAGGTAACATCACCTTCCAGAACGCCCGCGCGTGTCCACAGCCGTCTATCAGAGCCGCTTCCAGCATCTCCTGAGGCAGGGTCTGGAAGAAGCCCGTCAGCACGAACACGGTGAAGGGTAGCGAATACGCCACGTATACCAGCGTCAAGCCGTGCAGGGTGTCCAGCAACTGAAGACGCGCCAGCAGGAAAAACAGCGGAACAATGGTGAGGAACAGAGGAAACATCATTCCGCCCAAAAACGCGCCGAACAGCCACTTCGAGCCACGGAACGGGTAACGCGCGAAGATATACGCTGCCATCGCCCCTATCGGCAGCAGTATCGCCAGGGTCGCCAGTGTCACAAGCAGGCTGTTCATGAAATAGCGGGCGATACCTGCCTCCTGCCACGCTCTCGCAAAGTTTTCCCATTGCAGGGTGTGCGGTACCCCCCACGGCGAGGTAAATATCTCTGCCCCCGTCTTGAACGCAGTCACCAGCACCCACAGCAAGGGCACCACCACAGAGAGCGCAAATACCCACAAGCCGGCTGCAACCAGTACGCGACGTATCATGCTTTGCCCTCCTGCGGATTGTGGCGGAACAGCGCGAGAATCGTCCCGCTCAGCGCCATCACCAGCACGAAGTTCACCACCGCCAGCGCGGTTGCATAGCCAAACTCGCTGTGTTTGAACGCTTGCTCGTAAAGATAGGTCAGCATCACCTCGGTAGCGCGGTCAGGACCGCCCTGCGTCATCAGAAACACCAGAGAGAAGATGTTCATCGTGCCTATCGCCATGTACACCAGCGCAATGCGCAACACCGCCCACAGCATCGGCAGGGTCACATAGCGCAGGCGGGTTAACCCTGTGGCTCCGTCCAGCGTGGCGGCTTCTATCACATCGGGCGGGATAGTGCGCAGGGCAGCGGCAAAGAGCATGATGTAAAACCCCAGCGCGTGCCACACATGCGCTACGCCGATGGACGCCAGTGCGGTTGACTTCTCGCCCAGCCAGGCAATCGCCCACCTCTCCAGACCGACCGCTTTCAGCGCGGCGTTCAGTATCCCGAAGGAAGGGTTGAGGATGAACATCCACAGGATGGCTACCACCACCAGCGAGATGACCTGTGGAAACAGATACACCGAACGCAACAATCTGGCGGCGCGACTATCGCTTCCAATCGCATGCGCCAGAGCCAGCGACAGCACCAGAATCGCCACGCTCGTGCCGAGAAAAAGCAGCAGGTTGTGTCGCAAAGCCATCCATACGATGGGGTCGGCGAAAAGGTGGCGAAAGTTCTCCAGCCCGATGAAGGTACGATTGGCGGAGATACCTCGCCACCGGTACAGCGAAAAGGCGAACGCCTGTACCACCGGCATCACCACAAATACTGCGTATAGCGCGGTCGCCGGCAGAAGAAACCCCGTGATGAATACCGCTCGCGCTCGCGGTGTCATCGTGCCTTTCCGCGGGTATAGGTGTGTTTGGGAATGTTCTTATCCTGCCGGGTGGCTTCGGCAGCTTGCTCCAGCCGCTCTACAAACTGTTGCGGTGTGATGTCGCCTGCCAGCAGGGCAGCGGTAGTGTCTTCCACCGCTTTGCCCAGCTTGGGATACCACTGTCGGTACTCTACAGACCACACCGTCTTCGCGTTGCGGAACACTTCCACCGGCTCTTTCAGGTGCTCGGGGAAGTTCGCCTGGTCGCTACCACGTATGGACATCAGCGTACCTTTCGCCTCTACGAACTGCTTCGCCTTTTCTAACGAGGTCATGTACTTGTAGAAGTCAATCGCCAGCTCGCGGTTTTTGCCCTTGGTGGGAACCATCCACGGCTCGATGCCGATGCCAACAGCGGTGGGATCGCCCTTGCCGCCGTCCAGAATCGGGGGAAGCATGAAACCCATGCGAAAGCCCTTCGGCATCACGTTGCGCATTTCGGAATGCAGCCACGTACCGCAAGGTATCATCGCCGCGCGCCCGGAGAGGAACTCCATCTGCGCCCCGGTATGGTCCATGCCGTTCGCGCCCTCCTGGAAGTAGCCTCGCCGACGCAGCTCGTCCATCATCTGCGCCGCCTTCAGGAAGGCTGGCGACTTCCATGCGCCGGGTACCAGGTTCTGTGCGTTGTCGAACGCCTCGATGCCTCCTGCGCTGATAACCCAGGGGATGAGGAACCCGCTGACTGCGTAAGCGGGGTAAATACCCTGATAGGTAATGGGAGCAATGCCCTTGGCTTTAATCTTCTCGCACAGGTTCAGCAGCTCGCTCCACGTGCGCGGCGGCTTCCAGCCGTTCTGCTCGAACATCTCCTTGTTGTACCACCACCCCAGCATACTGAAGAAGTAGGGAAGCATGTAGGTCTTGCCCTGGTACTGGCACAGCTCCAGCAGGGAAGGCTCAAAGGTGTCGCGCCATTTGCCTTCCGTTTTGCCGTAAGGTGGCGTGTCCAGATACTCATCCAGTGGAATAACCTGCCCCTCGTATACCAGCGCCCAGTGGTCCATGCCCCAGCCGGGGTAGGTGAGGTCAGGCGGATTGCCCGCTACAAAGCGCGGGCGTAACTGCTCCCACACGCGCGGGTTGCCCCATACCTTGATTTTCACGCCAGGGTGCGACCTCTCATACTCACGTGCCGCCTGCTCAAAGAAGTCGATGCCATAGCCTCCTTTAAAGCAGGCAACCTCCAGTTCCTTCGAGGCAGTAGATGGTTGTTTACCGCAAGAGACGACCACAGCAACAGCCAGTGCAACGGCTGTCACGAGCAGCGCATATGTCGTTCGTTTCATTTTTCTTATCACCCCTGTGGCGAAACCAGTCTGTTTCAAAGCGACAGGAAGCATCCTCCCATCGGTTTGTCTTTACAGCTTCGCCGGAGACAACAAGCGTTCCTGCAGGTGGCAAACCGCACTGCTTGCTACCGCTCGCCCGCACGGGATATAATACCCATGAAGGCAGGTGAGTGAGATGCCAGCGATTTTGAATGACCCTGTATCGATAGAGCGTCTCCTGCAAGAGCGAATGCTCACCGGCGCAAGCCGATGGGACGAACTTTGGGATGGAGTGTGGCATATGTCGCCAGCACCTTCGCTCGAGCACCAGAGAATCGAAGGGGAGCTTTTCGTCCTTTTGAGGGAAGCGGTGACCTTAAGGGGAATAGGCAGAGTGTTTCATGAGGTGAACGTAGCGCACCCTGCTAAGCCAACTCAGGACTTCCGCATTCCCGACCTGTGCGTGATACTCGAGAACAACCGGGATGCACAGCTACATGAGAACTACATTCTGGGTGCGCCCGACCTGGTGGTGGAAATCCACTCGCCCGGTGACGAAACTTACGCCAAGCTGGATTGGTACGCGCAAATCGGCGTTAAAGAGATACTGGTTATCCAGCGTGACTCCAAAGTGGTCGAGCAGTATGTGCCTGGCAGCCGTGGACTGCTCCGAAGGAGCACGGAGGAAGGTCAGGTATCTCTGGTGACAGTACCTCTCGATATGGAGCGCGTCGACGAAGGCGCAGGAGTACAGATTCGGGTACGCTGTCGACAGAGTGGCGCCACATGGAGCATATAGACCACAGGAGGAATCAACGATGACGCAACTGGTTATAGAGGGAACCTGGGAAGAGATCCTCGCCCAGCAGGACAAACTACGCGGAAAGCGAGTGCGCGTGACGGTGCTGGAGGAGAAGAATCCAGAGGTTCACACTGAAGCACGGAACCTTCTGGAGTTTTTACAGCCCTTTGTTGGCTGCATAGACAGCAAGCAGCTTCCACCGGCCAAGGATATGGAAACGGTTGTTCCCTGAGTGGGTTATCTGCTCACCTGCTGAGCACGCACCGCATCGCCGAAAGCCCACCCACACAACACCCCAAACCACAACAGATTAGGCGCAAAGAGTGCCACCTGTTCGCGTCCGGGCGCGTAGCTGAGCAGAAAGCCCAGCGTCAATCCCGCGACAGCACCCACCGCTCGATTGAGCGTACGATGGAAAGCGCCTTGCGTAGAGGCGATAAGCAGATACAAGAACGCTGCCGCATAGAAAGCAAACAACCCCAGCACCCCCAGTAATCCCGCTACCGCCAGACGAGCCTGCGGCACCCCCTGCCGATGGGGCCACCAGAGAACCTGCGCTATCGGCTCCACCGCCTCGCCCAGCGCCAGCAACGCGCCCGATAACATCCCCGACGTGAGCATCAGCAGTACCAGCGCCGCGCTCCACCGACTCACAAAACCGATACCCTGAAACACACCATCCGCCTCCAGCCCCAGATACCAGGGAGACAGAATCAGCATCACCACCACCGCCCAGCCCAGACCCAGCCCATAGCGTGCCCGCAGCA
>BEHS01000130.1 GCA_002898895.1 bacterium HR16
AGGCTGTCGAGCCGGCAGAGGTCAAGCGACTTTACGAACAAACGCGCCGGATTCTAGAACGGGTGCGCGAACTGGAGATGCGCCACGCCTACCTGGAGGCGTCGGTCAAGGAGCTGCAGGCGCGTCAGGCGGAGGTAGAAGAACGGGTCAAGCTGGCAGAAGCCATAGTGCGTGCTCTGCTGCAAGGCTCCAAAAAGCTGCCCAGCGATCTCGCATTGGGGTTTATGGTGGTGCGCAAAATCGGCGGCGACACGATGCTGAATTGAGAACATGGTGGGGACGCCTGCGCGAGATAATGTCCTGCACGATATACTACGTGCCTTCTGTGTCTTCGGCAGGCAGACGGTGCTACAGTCCACACGAGGCATCCCTACCTATGTGAACGAGTTCTGGACCTCCAAACAGCGTCAGGCAAACAGCCTGCACGAGATTGCCTATCGTGCCTGTTTCAAACCGCAGTTGCCCCGTTTCTTCATAGACCTGTTTACCCAGCCGGGCGACGTGGTATACGACCCCTTTATGGGGCGGGGAACGACGCTTCTCGAATCCGCACTGATGGGGCGTATCCCTTACGGTTGCGACGTGAACCCGTTGAGTGACATCCTGACGCGCCCGCGCCTGAACCCACCGCGCCTCCCCCATGTGGCGCACCGTCTGGGCGAGATAGACCTGAGCCGGTGCGAAAACTACCCTCAGGAGCTGGAGGTTTTCTATCACCCGGATACGCTCACCGAAATCTGCGCCCTGCGAGAGTACCTGCTGGAGCGCGAAAGGGCAGGGGAGCTGGACGAGGTAGACCGCTGGATACGCATGGTGGCGGTCAATCGGCTTACGGGGCACAGCAAGGGCTTTTTTTCGGTGTATACTCTGCCGCCCAATCAAGCAGTGTCCATCGAGTCACAGCGTAAGATCAATGAGCGTTTGAAGCAGACCCCCCCGCGCCGTGATGTGCGTGAAATCATCCTGCGCAAGAGCAAATCGCTCCTGCACGATGTCAACGAAGCGGTGCGCCGGCAGCTTGCCCTCGTTGCTCCCAGGACGTTACTGCTCACCCGGCAGGCACACGACACGCCGGAGATACCCGACGAGAGTGTTTTGCTGGTGGTCACCTCGCCGCCCTTTCTGGACGTGGTGGACTACACGCAGGATAACTGGCTGCGTTGCTGGTTCTGCGGAATTGACCCGCAGAGTGTGCCTATCACGATAGCGCGTAGTGTGGACGAGTGGCGCGAAGCGATGCATCGGGTTTTCGCCGAATTGGTTCGTGTGCTCAAGCCCGGCGGGTGGGTCGCTTTCGAGGTAGGCGAGGTGCGGGGCGGTCAGATACGGCTGGAAGAGGTTGTTATCGATGCGGTGTGTGGGCTTCCGCTGCTACCGGAGGCGATAGTGATTAACGACCAGCACTTCACCAAAACCGCGCACATTTGGGGCGTCAGCAACCGCATGAAGGGGACAAACACCAACCGTATCGTGCTACTGCGACGGCGCTAGTGGCTCCCTGTCGTAGAACACCACGCCAACACGTTGGATATGGTCTATCACGTCCGGGTCGTCGATCTGGTGGAATATCGAGAGGTCAAAGGTGTAAGGTAGTAACAGGTCGTCCAGCTCCCATGCGATGCGGTAGAGCACGTCCAGGGTGAGGTCTTCTCCTCCAATCAGCGTGAGGTCGATGTCGGAACCGGGTTTGTAGTTGCCCTTTGCACGAGAGCCGTATAGCACTGCCCTCTGTACCTGGGGATACTTTTGCAACACGGCATGGATTTTGGCAATGACCGTATCGCTGAGCCCGCACTTCATAGCAGGGTTCCTTCTTCCTGAGCCAGCTTTTCCAACCGCTCCCTCAGGGATTCCAGTTCGCTCGCGTATTGATGTAACACAGCATCTACAACTTGCTGAGCTACCGACTCATTGTAAGTATGCGAGGTCAGGTTACGACTTTCTATCATCTTCATCCAGACCTCGCCGTTTGCAAGCAAGCCCTGCTTGAACGCTTCTCGGGTTGTGTCACGAGAACCGTACAGGTTACGCACGCCCCGGCTCTCCAGGAAGTCCTTTAGCGTTTTCCAGGCGAGCTCATGGGTGTACTCGAAAGATTGGATGAGCCCTTGTTCCTCCAGCTCGGACAGAGGACGCTGTTGCGCTAATCGTACAGCCTCCTGCAGTCTCGCCAGTGCGCGCCGATAGTGTGCCAACCGTTGTATCCAGCGAACGTCCTGATGACTCATGTTTCCTTCCCGTAGTGCCACATCTAACCACCACTATTATACACGGTAAAGCCCGGGGTAAAAAGACTCCTGGAGCGGGCTGTCTGTGGTACAATTTGACCGCACCGTGTGGGAACAATGAAATGAGGAGGTTTAGATGCCGACCGCTATCATCAACGTCACCGTTTGGGATGGTTCGCGTACCATCTCGCCCGGCTTTGTGCTGTGGGAAGGAGAGACTATTACAGGGGTCGGACGGGCGGATACGGTGCGCTTCTCGTCCAGTGTGAGGCTGGTGGATGGTAAAGGCGGATGGCTGATTCCCGGCTTGATAGACCTGCACGTACATGTGGATGAGGTCAAAACGCCTGAACTGTTCGTGCGCTACGGTGTCACCTCCGTGCGTGATATGGGTTCATCGCCCAGAGTGGTCGCTGAGTGGCGCAGGCGGTGGCGCGCAGGGGACAAACGCCCCTATGTTTACTGGATGGGGCGCAATATCGACACGGGGAAGCCCTCGTGGTGGGAGGCGGTGGCGGTGAGGAAGCCTGCAGAAGTGCCCGCTCTGCTGGAGCACCTGCGCAAGCTGGGTGCAGATGGCTTTAAGCTCTACGTCAACGCCGACCGCATCACCGCCGGGGCGGTAATAGACTATGCCCGCTGGATGGGATTGCCCGTTACTGCACACCACGAAACTATTCCCGCCTCCGAATTGCTGCGACTGGGCATCAGCGGTATCGAGCACGCGCACTGCATGTTACACGAGCTGTTAGCTTCCCGCCCTCGCATCGATGAGAAGCGCAAAAGCGGTTATCTGCGAGTGTTCGCCGGTTTTGGCCGTTTGAGCACGGAAGGGGAGCGGGTGCAACGGCTGATGGAGCTGGCGTACGCTACCTCCATCGTGTGGACGCCCACATTGAGCCTGTATGACATCCCACCATGGTGGAAGAGCAAGTCGCCTGCAGGTGTATCTATACCTGCCGATTGGCGCGCGGAATGGTCGCGCCCCTATTGGGATTTCATTTCGACGCGCGGGTGGACTCCTGCCGATTTTCGCACTGCCGAACGCGCAGTAGAGGTTTACAAACACTTTGTGCGCGAAGCGTATCGGCTGGGCGTACTGATCGGGGCGGGCACAGACACCCCTGCGCCCGGGCTGCTACCCGGCGCGGCGTTGCATCATGAACTGCGCCTGCTGGCGGAATGCGGTTTCAGCCCCGAAGACGCGCTTCGCGCCGCTACTGTGACCGCGGCGAAGGCGCTGCGGCAGGAGGGAAAGGTGGGGGTGCTCCAACCGGGCGCACGGGCAGACATGGTTTTGTTGGAGAAGAGCCCGCTGGAGCGGGTGGAGAACCTGTTCACTGTCCGTAAGGTGTATCTACGGGGAAGGGAAATATAGGCTGGGCATCCGTGAAACGACGGCAGGGAAAACCCTGCCGCCGTCTGTTTATATAAACCGGCTGCGCCGGAGAAGGGCATGCTACATTTTAGCCAGTTCCTGTGGACCAATCTGGCGCAGTTTCTTGATGGCGCGCAGTTCAATCTGGCGCACTCGCTCGCGCGTCACACCCAGCTCCTGCCCGACCTCTTCCAGCGTGCGGGCGTAGCCGTCGATCAACCCGTAGCGCATCCGTACCACTTCCGCTTCACGGTCGGTGAGCTTGCTCAGGATGGCTTCGATCTGCTCACGCCGGATCATCGCATCGGTCACGTCGGTGGGGCGGGGCGTGTTCTCTGCCTCTACGAAATCGCCGATAGTGGAGCTGTCTTTCTCGCCCACAGGCGCCTCCAGCGAGACGGGCTCCAGCGCAACGCGCATCACCTCTTCCACGCGACGAGGCGACATCTTCAGCGCGCGAGCAACCTCCTCGGTGGTGGGGTCACGCTGCAAATCCTGTCGGAGCAGGTTGCTTACCTTTACCACCTTCTGGATAATCTCCGCCACATACACGGGAATGCGGATGGTGCGCCCCTGGTTGATGATGGCGCGGGCGATGGCACGACGAATCCACCATGTGGCGTATGTGCTGAAGCGGTATCCACGTCGCCAGTCGAACTTCTCTACCGCGCGGATAAGCCCCAGGTTGCCCTCCTGAATCAGGTCGGGCAAGGCGATGCCGCGCGAGGCGTACCGCTTGGCGATGGAAACCACCAGACGCAGGTTGCTTTCTATCAGGCGCGTTTTCGCCTCTTCGTCACCCTCTGCTACGCGCTGCGCCAGCTCTACCTCCTCTTCGGGGGTCAGCAGGCGTGCCTTGCGCGCCTGACGCATCCACATCTGGATCTCCTCGTCACGCTCGTGCCCCTCGTCCTCAAGGTCTTCCTGCAGCAACACTTCCTCCTGCAGGTCGGGACCAACCGGATCGACAACAAGTATGTCCTCGTCCAGCAGGGAATCGAGCACTTCGTTCCCCATCTCTGCCGATTCCAGGCGGTCGTCCTCCAACGGCTCTTCTACTACCGGTGGCGTGTTTCTCATTTTGCGTGTGCTGTTTTGCCGACTCACTCTATTTTTCCCCTCCCTCGGTGACCATGCCCGGTTACCGGGCATTCGTGCGCTATTTCACGTTTTCCGTACAGCCTCTTATATTAGACACCTTTCGGTGCGAAAAGGATTCATAATTTTACCATTCTCGCCATAAATTTCAAGTGTATTTTTCTCTACATGTAGATGGATTCATGCTTACCTCTGAGAATTGTTCATTTATTTAGCCACTCTATATATATCACAACCGCTACGTCTTGTCAAGGTTTTTAGGTTCGCTTTGTGGAATTCTTCTCAAACCGCCCCGAGCGCACCGGAACCTGAAGCCACCGACATATCCATATACGCGACATCCCACGAAAAGTGTTCCAGCCCAAACCCTGTTTCAGCAACAGCCGGCATCCTTCTGCTCCACCTTTGCCGGGTCGTAGGGGTCTACGTGAATCACTACATGGGCGGGAGCGAGTTCCTCTGCGATACGCTTCTCCAGCTCGTCCGCCACCTGATGCGCCTCCAGCAGGGTAGCGTCATTGCGAAAGACGATGTGGAGGTCGATGTGACGGGTGTTGCCGGATTTGCGCGTGCGCAGGTTATGCCAGGAGTGGATGCGCGTTTCGTCGTTAAGAATGCCCTCAATACGCGACACCTCAGCCACCGGCAGTTGAGCATCCATTAAGTGGTGCAGGGACTTCATGGTCAAGCTCAACCCGATGCGCAGTATCAATATCGCTACGCCAATAGCCACCAGAGGGTCTATCACGTGCCAGCCGGTCAACCAGGTCACCGCCAGAGCGAAGAGCACTCCCAGCGAGGTGTACACATCGGTCGCCAGGTGATGGGCATCTGCCTCCAGAGCGGGGGAGTCTTCCTCGCGCGCTACACGGAACAGGTGACGCGATACCAGCACGTTTAGCAACGCCGATGTTGCCATCACGGCGGTGCCCCAAGCAAGATGCTCCACGGGCTCAGGATGCAGAATTTTCCGTATCGCTTCCGTGACAATCCATACCGCTGCACCGACAATCAATATCGCTTCGGCAGCTGCGGAGATGCTCTCTGCCTTGCCGTGTCCGTAGGGGTGTTCCCTGTCCGGGGGCAGTTCCGCAATGCGAATCGAAACGAGCGCAATCAGCGAAGCGATAAGGTCGTTTGCGGAGTGAATCCCTTCCGCGATAACGCTGACGGACCCCGACAGAAAGCCCACCAGCAGTTTGAGCACCACCAACGTGCTATTAGAAATGACCGATAGTGTAGCTGCCAGCGTTTTGCGGGACAACGGCATACACCCCCGAATGACAGGTCTATGACGTAC
Organism: bacterium HR16; assembly: GCA_002898895.1. Classification (GTDB taxonomy): domain Bacteria; phylum Armatimonadota; class HRBIN16; order HRBIN16; family HRBIN16; genus HRBIN16. The sequence goes on from BEHS01000130.1 coordinate 6,005, forward strand.
CCTCATCTGCCAGGCGCACTTGCAGGCTGGTGAGGTCATCAGCAGAGACAGAGGCGGCGTTCAGGTTCTCCTGGCGTATCTGCTCGTAGATTTCCTTACGATGTACCGCGATTGTTCTGGGTGCTCGTACGCCGATGCGAACCTGTTCACCTCGCACCTCAAGCACAACCACTTCAATTTCATCACCGATTACGATGCTCTGATTCACTTTGCGCGTGAGTACCAGCATCAGTGCCCTCCCTGGCCTCGGGTTGCCTTTTCATCAGCTCTTGCAGGATGCTGTGTTTGGTGGAGTAGCAGTCGCCCTCCACAACCACCTGGCGCGCAGTGCGCGTCACGGCGTTGATGATAATAGGTCCCATCAGGTTGGCGGTCATCTGCTCCGGTTTGCCCGGGGGAATGGTCACAATGACAAATGTCAATGTGGGCGTGTCCGCATCCAGCCCTAACGCCTCCGCGTCAGCGTCGGATATGGTCGGAGCGTAGTCTGGCATAAAGTGGCGTGGTTCAATAACCACAAACGCCAGCCCTGGCTCCTCCATGCTCTGCAGCCAGCGGAAGGGGCTTTTCTCATCCAGGCACAGTACCACAAATCGCCGGTAGCCCTCAAAACCGAACAAGCCCTCCGAGAAGGTGATGACCGCCTCCTCGTCAACCTCAATTCTACCGAAACGAGTGCTATCGATGCAAGTCTTTGTCATGCCTGCGTTCCTCAGGTTAGAAAGTCCAGAAGGCTCAGATTCTCCAGTCGTGCCATCGTTGCCAGCGTTACCTGATAGGTCGTCTCCGCCATTTTGAGCCTGGTGACGGCGTCTGCGACATCGGCGTCCTCAATCCCGCTGAGCAGTTCGGTAAAGTCCACCTTTCTCTTGTCCAGTCGTTGCTGGATCATTTCTACCTGCTGGATTTTGCTTCCCACCACAGCACGTGTACGCAACAGGTTATTCAACTGGTTCTGCAGTTCCTGCAAGCCTTCGCGAGAAAGCCTCTCGATGTCGTTCGTTTCCACGTAGTGTTTAACTTGCGCTATTGCATTGTAGATGCCGGTAATCAAGGGGTCACCCTGCACATTGACGCTCATCACAACAGCGGGGCTGACCTCCACGTTCAGGTCCCCGTGGTCGCCGTGGTAGGTGAGGGTGTCGCCGGATACGGTAAAGGGGGCGGTGAGTGTTCGCAGTCCGGCAAAGATAAAGCGGTCGCCGTAGGTGGTGTTGTTGCCGATGCTAACGACCTCCGCCATAATCTGCCGTATCTGCTGGGCGATAGCGGCGCGTCCTTCATCGCTTTGTGTGTCGGTGGCAGCTTGCACCGCCAGACTCTTCGTCTGACGCAACAGGTCGTTCAGGTTCTCCAGCGCAACATCTGTGATAGAGAGGAAGTTCTTTGCTGTGGTCAGATTACGCTGGTACTGCTCGCTCTCCTGCAGCAGGCGATGCAGGGTAATGCCCAGCGAGGCTCCGAACGGATCGTCGGACGGTCGCTGGATACGCTTGCCGGTCACCACCGTTTGCTGTGCCAGGTGGTAGCGTTCGTAGTTACGCTCCATCGCCTGCTGCATCGCGTTAAGCATCTGTGCTGTGCTAACTCGCATTGCGTTGCTCACCCTCTCTTATTATCGGCGTCCAACGAACGCTGCCAGCATATCGGCGATAGCAGCATCCATAACGCTTACCAGTTGCGCCGCCGCCTGGTAGCTACGCTGGTAACGCAACAGGTTTGCCATCTCCTCGTCCATATTCACCCCGGAAACAGATTCGCGTTCGGCTTGCAGGTTCTGCAGGATGATTTTCTGACTTTCCTGTCCGGCGGACGCTGCGCGGGTATGCTCTCCCAGTTCCGCTACTATAGCAGTATAATAGTCCGGAATGGTTTTGTTGTCCAGCCCTACCAGAGGGGTTTGGCGCAGTCGGGCGATTTCCAGTGCCTTGCCGCCGTCGCCCGGTGCACTGGTAACACCTGCCGCGATGTGATTGATGTCTGCAATATCCTCGCTGACACGGATGGTCAAAGCGTCGGTTCCTTCCAGCAGACGGTAACCCGTATTGCCGTCCAGTCCATACCCCGTTTGATGGATAGCGTTGACTGCACTAACCAGTTCGTTCGCCAGGGTATCCAGTCGGGCGCGATACGCGCTGATATACTCCATTGCGTCCATCAATCCGCGCACGCTGCCACCTGTTACGCGCACATGGACGCCCGCTCCGTCTGTGAACCCCTTGTTCGCGCTGGCATAAACCACACCTTGAGGCAACGCGCCGGCGCGCTCGGCGTCTACCAGCGCAAACTCGCCGATAGAGACCCGCACAGTACCATCGGGCATCTCCGTTGCACGAACGTTGACATACTCCGAGAGCTTTTCTATCAGGTTCGCGCGGTTATCCAGCAAATCACCAGGCGCAGTGCCCAGCGCTTTGTTGTGGCGAATCTTTACGTTCAAATCGGCGATGCTCTTCGCGATGCGGTTGATTTCGCCGGCTGTTGCCTGCACACGCTGTTCCATCTCGGCAAAGATTTCATCCAGACGACCTGCCAGCTGCCGGAAGGTGCGCGTCATACCCTCTGCTTGTTGATACACGCCAGCGCGCGTTCCCACGTTCTCCGGGTTGGTGGAGAGCTCTTGGAAAGCATTAAAGAAGGCGACAATCTGGCGTGAAAGCCCGGCGTCCGTCGGTTCGCTGAAAACATCCTCTACCTGAGTGAGCCGCTGGTACAGCGTGTTCAGCCGCTGGTATTCGCTATTGGTAGCGGCAATACGCCCATCTAGAAAGATGTCCCGAATCCGCTGGATGCTGTCCACGCGCACTCCGGTGCCCATGAACAACGTTTTGACGCCCTGTAGCACCTGTGGCTCTGTGGTAGCGAGGTTGACCCGCTGGCGCGAGTAGCCGGGCGTATTGATGTTCGCCAGATTGTGACCGGTGGTGTTCATCGCCATCTGCATCGATTGCAGAGCGCGTGACGCCAGCTCGATCCCGAAGAACGTCCACGGCATTCTCTCACACCTCCGCGTTGAGTATCACCGCCGTTTCGGCGGCTGCCTGCGGATGATAGCCCATCTGGTTGTAAGCGGCGTTTACCACCAGCGCCAACCACATGTTTACCGTTTCTGCTGCATGGTTCACCAGTGTGCGGTTACGCTCGTTCAGCATCTGCAGCTGACGAACCTCCTGCACCAGCTCACGCTGGAGCCATTTCAGCGTGCGCGATACCTGCTCAGGGGCTATCTGGGCGCAGTCCGAAAGCGTTGGGGGCTGTGCGCGCAATCCCATGCTTTCACCCACACGGCGAATAATCTCCTTGCGCTGGTGCTCCAGCACGTCTATTTCGTCGAGGTGTTCTGCCTGCTGTCGGGTGATTTCCGCCAGCCGTTCGACGTCCGCTTCTGCCAGCACGTGCGTTTGCTCCCGGCTCAGGCTTATCAGTGCGTGCACATGCCTGCGCTGCTCCCGCAAGTTAGATATCAGGTCGCGCCACAAACTGCTATCCTGTTTGTTCATCGTCGGTTCCTCCAGTCACCCTCTCGAATGTTTGTAGGTAAGCACTGAGTTTCTCGTAAAGCATCTTCCCCAGACCGAACTGGTCGCTTTGCGCTAACTGCTGCGCCAGTGTCTCATCCATCATGTCGGTGTACATTTGTGTGGCGTAGCTGGACTGCGCAGCGGGTATGGTGCGACGCATCGCACGCAGTAGCTGGTGCAAGAACTGCGCCTCCATCTGTCTCGTGGCTTCACGCAACCGCCATCGCTGGCTATCTATACCCTCGCGCGCCTGTACCCGCATTATTGCACCTCCACCTCCGCGTGGAGTGCACCCGCCGCCCTTAACGCCTGCAGGATAGACATCAGGTCGCGCGGGCTAACTCCCAGCATGTTCAGCGCTTTGACAATCTGGTCGACGGTCACCGCTTCCGGCAAAGCGATCAGTCGCTCTGCTTGTTCTGTTACTTTCACATCCCGCCGGGTGGTGGTTGTTGTTGTGCCACCGGATAGCGGTGCAGGCTGGGACACCTGAGGTTTGGCTTCGATGCGCACCGTCAGGTTGCCGTGTGCCACTGCCGCCGGACTGAGCGTGACATTGCCTCCCAGTACCACCGTGCCCGTGCGTTCGTTAATCACCACCCGTGCCGGCGTATCCGGCTGTACCGTGATCTCCTGCAGGGCGGCGATGAGGGTGACCGCATCCTCGCGGTCCTCTCCGCTAAGGTCCACCTTGATGGTACCGGCGTCCAGTGCGCGGGGCAGGGTTTGCGGAAACTTCTGCCGGATAGCAGATGCGACTCGCGCTGCTGTAGTGAAGTCGGGCGTGTTCAGTGTGATGAGCACGCTGTTGTCTCTCACCACACTGGCAGGCACTTCACGCTCCACAACCGCCCCTGCCGGTATCCGCCCGACGGTCAGATGGTTCTTCTGCTGGGAAGAGCCACCGGATGATGCTCCAAATCCGCCTACCGAAATCGGTCCCTGAGCCACCGCGTACACGTTGCCGTCCGCCCCCATCAGCGGAGTTTGCAGTAATGTGCCGCCTTGCAATGAGCGGGCATCGCCGATGGATGAAACGGTGACATCGATTCGACTGCCCTCCCGTGCAAAGGGTGGCAGGTCGGCGGTGACCATCACCGCGGCGATGTTCTTGACCTTCATCTGACCGGCAGGTACGCTGATACCGAAACGCTGGAGCATGTTCGCGACCGACTGCGTGGTGAACAGGGTGCCTTTGCTATCGCCTGTGCCTTCCAGTCCCACCACCAGCCCGTAGCCGATGAGCTGGTTGCCTCGTGCACCCTGTACCTGGGCGATGTCTTTCAGGCGCACGTCGGGCGTCGCCGATGCCAGCACGGTGCACGCTAATAAACACAGAACGATTGCTTTAGCCGGTTTCATGCTCCCACCTCGCTGGTAGTTTGTTACATCTTAATCTCT
>BEHS01000131.1 GCA_002898895.1 bacterium HR16
TGCCTTGTTGATGCCGAAACCCACCTGCTCTACACAGTGGCTATCGTCGCCAAAGCAGAATCCGATGCCCATACGATGCGCCATCTGCACCAGCCACGAGGCGGGGTAGGGTTCTCCCAAACCTTTGCGGTAGCCTGCCGTGTTGACCTCTATGATACCGCCAGTTTCGCAAATCGCTTCCAGAGCCTCTTCTGCAGCACGACGTATCGCCGGCGTGTCTAACGAGCCAAACCGATGTCCATGCAGCTTAATCAGGTCCAGATGCGCAACCACCTCCGGGCGCAACGCCTTTACCATCTGGGCAAGGCACTGGTAATAACGGATTACCAGTGCTTCCAGACCACCTTGAGCCGCCATCGCTCGCTGAAAGTCCTCGACGCTGCCGTCGATGGAGATTTCATCCACATAATGCACCGAACCGACGATGTACTCAAATTCGTAACGATGACGATACTCTTGCATCAGCTGTGCGTAAGAGCTGGCGGGCACGACCTCAATCTCGAAGCCTCTTAGCACGATCAGGCGGTCGGCGAACTCTTCTGCCAGCGCGGGGAGGGTTTGCGCGTAGCGCTCGAAGTCCGCAACGATTTTAGGAACGTCCCAGCCCAGCCGGATTTCGTTCGGATAGAGGAAGCGCGCTTCCACGCGGGGGGCGTGTTCCGTAACTCCAAAGGTGTGATAGCCCGCCTGTACCGCCGCTTCCAGCATCTCCCGCAGGGACGACTGCGCATGGTCACAGAACCCGCTACTGTGCCCGCCGTGCAGGGAGAACATCCAGGGAGGAGCACCTACCGACATAATTCCTGCCACAGCGCGCGGTAATAACGCATGAACCGCTCGGTGTCCGCAATGCTGGTGGTCTCCAATCCCGGAATCTCGGCAAGGGTGTAGCGGTCGTATCCGATGCTCTTCAGCAATCCGAACAGCTCGCGCCAGGGGTAGTTGCTGGTGAGCTCGGTAATGTGGCACGAGCGGATGTACGCCTTCAGCAGGTCAAAGCTCTCGCGCACGCTACCGTTCTTCACGTCGGTGGGATTGGAGTTCCATGTGATGCCTACGCTGGGATGTCCACAGTGCTGCATGATGCGAGCGATATTGGGCGGCTCCTGCGTGCCGTGACCGTGCACCTCCAGCCAGATTTCCACGCCGTTGTCCGCTCCCGCTCTGCCACACTCTACTAGCGCCCTGCCGATTTGCTCCAGCGTTTTTTCCACAGGCACGCCTTCGGGCAAGGCGTTAGGTCGTACCTTGACGCCTTTCGCGCCTACATCCCGTGCCAGCTCGCAGAAGCGTTTGCAGGTCTCGATGTTCTCACGTACCACGGCGGGGTCTGGTGAGTGAAACTCACATACGGTTCCCAGTCCCCACAGCACAATACCCGAGTCTTCGAACTGCCGCCGTACCTCTTTGCGCCTGGCTGGGCTGATGTCCGGCTCTACCCCATGCGCGTGGGTGGTGCGCAACTCTACCGCTGTGAAACCGGTGGCTTTGCATCGGGCAATGAGGGTAGGCACATCCCATGCACGGGCAAGGTTGTAGGTGACCAGCCCCAGATGAAAGGCAGGTGGGCGCGGTGCAGGCTGCGCCGAGGCAGAAGAAGCGAACGCAGCGGCTCCGAACATTATCATGCTCCCCTGAATAAACTCTCGTCGGTTCATGGTGGCATCTCTTGCTCAGTAGATGTTATGATTCATTTGGCGAGACGGAGGATAACCTCCTGCATTCCGCCCTGTGAGGAACAAAATGAAAGAACAATGGTGTCTGCAAAAAAAGACGCTTGACGATTCGAAACGGGTTTGCTAAAATAGTAGTTGGTGAAGCGTATAAGGTGGACACTTTTCTTACTATCACATTCGAAGGAGGTAACGAAATGAAGTACCAAGACAGACACTGGGCGTTCACCCTGATTGAGTTGCTGGTTGTTATCGCGATAATCGCGATACTTGCTGCCATTCTGTTCCCTGTGTTCGCCAGGGCGCGGGAAAAAGCACGGCAAACCAGCTGCCTCAGCAACATGAAACAGATGGGAACGTCCAGCATGATGTACGTGCAAGATTACGACGAACGGTTCCCCCTCAGCTACTACCTGTCAGCTAATAGCCAGGCACAGCCGTGTGCGTTCACTTTTTTGGCGGCGGTCGAGCCATACGTGAAAAACCGCCAAATCTACCAGTGTCCATCGGAGCCAAAGGCGATGAATATCGACGATGCGTTCCGAAACCTCGGGCTACCCGGTGGAGAGTGTGGCGGCTTCACGTGGGCGAGCTACAACTTCAACTATGCTCTGACCAATATCGGAGTGGCTGTAGCCTCCATTGAGTATCCAACGGAGACCGCCGTTGCTTCGGATGGCAACCTCGCTGCTCAGCAGAACGCCTGCGCATGGAACCTGTTCGACTCGCCAGTGCAAGCTCGCCATAACGACATCGTGAACGCCTGCTATGCAGATGGTCACGCCAAGACCTTCACCGCGAAGCTGTCGGGTTGCACAGGTATCAATATCAACGGCGCTGCGTTGAAGCAGTACTGCATCACCTCGGGCGCCTACACTCGCTGGTGCAACCAGGAACCAGGGCCAACCGTCTGCCGCGACGAGCTCTGGGGCTTCGCGAAGCAGGATCAATGGGGCTGGTGTACACAGGGAGCACCGTAAGGACGGTTTGAAGTCACCAGCAGCGATAAAGCGCCGGTTGGGCAAACCGGCGCTTTGTTTTTCGAAGATAAGAGCCGCCTTACAGTGCGATGACGTTCGCGGCCTGCGGACCTTTCGCGCCTTCCACGATCTCGAACTGCACGCGCTGCCCTTCGGTAAGGGTTTTGTGCCCGCGCATCTGGATCGCTGTGTAGTGCACGAACACGTCCTTGTCACTGTCGTCTGGCTTAATGAAGCCGTAGCCCTTGGCGTCATTAAACCACTTTACGGTGCCGGTTTGCATTGCAACTTCCTCCTGTTTCGTACCTCGCCCGGTGCTACGCTTCCCAACCTGCAACGGCGCGGGCGGCGAACACGGGCAAAACCTGCGGCTTTACCGCATCACTTCTACCCATAGATACTGCAAGAATCGTGCCAGAATCCTGCTTTTTGCACTTTATAGCCCGAAAAAACCGTACTTTGTTTTACTCCGCTTCAGGATACGAGCCGAGAACGGTCACAAAAAGGCTTCGTTCCCGTAGTGCCGCCAGCGCCTTGGCAACAGGAGCATCTTTGATATGCCCCTGCACGTCTACATAAAAGATATATTCGCCCGGCACCAGTTTGGTGGGACGGCTCTCGATCATGGTCATGTTCACATTGTACATTTCGAATGCCGCCATTGCGCGGAAGAGGGCACCCGGACGGTTATGCACCGAGAACATCAGCGAGGTTTTGTCCTTGCCGGTCGGTTCCGGCTCGTTGTAGCCAATCACGAGGAAGCGCGTGCGGTTGTGCGGGTTGTCCTCGATGTGCTCGCAGATAATGGGCACATCATACATCTGCGCTGCCAGTGCGTTGGTAACGGCAGCGGATTCGGGGTCCTCCTTTGCCATTTCCGCTGCACGGGCAGTGGTAGAAACCTCCACAATCTCTATACCGGGCAGGTGTTGACGTAGCCACTGCTTGCACTGCTCGCGAGGTTGTGCACCGGTGTACACGCGCTTCACGCTCTCCAGCGTGGTCAGCGATACCAGATAGTAGGTAATTGGCACGTAGAGCTCCGAACAGATTTTCAGGTTGGTGTGCATGAACTGGTCTAAAGTTTCGGGGATAACGCCGGCGGTGGAGTTTTCCACAGGAACGATGCCGTAGTCCGCACTGGAACGCTCGACCTCATGGAACACATCCTGTATCGAATCTACCGGCACGAACTCGCTGCTGGTACCGAACTTGGTCACACCCGCTTGATGGCTGAAGGTACCCGGCGGTCCCCAATAGGCGATAACCAGCGGTTTCTCCAGCGCACGCGCTGCGGAGATAATCTCCCGGAATATCGCCCGCAACTGCTCGTTGGAGAGCGGTCCCTTGTTCAGATGAACCAGACGGCGATATATCTGCTGTTCCCGCTCGGGCGTGAAGAACTGCGTGCGCGAGCGTACCTTCATCTTGCCAATCTGCTGTGCCAGTTCCGCCCGCCGGTTCAGCAGGTGCAGGATTTGTTCGTCTATTTGGTCAATCTCTTTACGGAGGTCGTGTAAGGTCACAGGCGCATCACCCCTGCGCGAATAACTTGTTGGGGCAGATTTCGGCTTGAGGTGGGGCTAATCCTGCCTGTAACAGGAGGAACGAGCGGAATGCAAAGGGGATGGTTCGCAAGGCGAAGCCGTATCGAAGGGTTGGCGCTGGATGAGATGAACGATGCATGGGTCAAATGTAACGGGTGTCAGCAGATTCTGTTCGCCCGCGATTTTGAGAGGAATCTGAAGGTGTGTCCGCGTTGCGGGCACCACCATCGACTCTCCGCGCGCGAGCGCATCGAGTTGCTGGCAGACCCCGATACCTTTGTGGAACGAGATGCCGAGGTAGTTTCCGCCGACCCGCTGGGCTTCCCCGAATACGCGGACAAATTGAGCAAAGGCAGGGCGAACTCCGGGTTGCCGGAGGCAATGGTGAGCGGAACCTGCACCCTGTCGGGCATTCCGATTGTGCTGGCGGTAGCGGACTTCGCCTTCATGGGGGGCAGTATGGGCAGCGCGGTGGGTGAGAAAGTGGCGCGAGCGATGGAGTATGCATTAGAGCAACGTCTGCCGATAGTCATCTGCTCGTGCTCGGGTGGAGCGCGAATGCAGGAAGGTTTGCTCTCGCTGATGCAGATGGCGAAGACCTGTGCCGTTGCTGCGAAGCTGCATGAGGCAGGGGTACCCTATATCAGTGTGCTCACCGACCCGACGATGGCAGGGGTGCTTGCCAGTTACGCCTCGGTGGGTGACGTGGTGGTAGCCGAGCCGGGTGCGCTCATCGGCTTCGCGGGACAGCGCGTGGCACAGCAGGCTCAGGTGGTAAAGCCGCCGCCCAACTTCCAGACCGCCGAGTTTCAGCTGGAGCACGGCATGGTGGACATCGTGGTGCCTCGCAAGGAATTGAAACACACGCTTCATCGGATACTCCGTTTTTTTACGGGGGGATAGACGAGGTGCGAACCATTCTGGACTTCGAAAAGCCGATTGCCGAGCTGGATGCCAATATCGAGGCGTTGAAGCGTATCACAGCGGAGCAGGGTATCGACAAGAGCGACGAGATCGCCGCGCTGGAACGGGACCGCGAGCGGTTGTTGCGCGAGATTTTTCGCAACCTGACTCCGTGGGACCGCACCCTGCTGGCGCGCCATCCGCAACGCCCTTACACGCTGGACTATATCCGTGCGATTTTCGATGACTTCATCGAGCTGCATGGTGACCGGCAGTTCGGCGACGATGGAGCCATCGTCGGGGGCATGGCGTGGCTGAACGAGAAGCCGGTGGTGGTTATCGGTCAGCAGAAGGGACGTGACCTGAAAGAGCGTCAGCGGCGCAACTTCGGCATGGCGAAGCCGGAGGGCTACCGCAAAGCGCTTCGGTTGATGCACCTGGCGGAGAAGTTCGGGCGACCGGTGATTACCTTCGTGGATACCCCCGCTGCCGACCCCGGCGTGGAATCGGAGAGCCGGGGCATCAGTGAGGCTATCGCGCGCAACCTGCGCGAGATGATTATGCTGAGAGTGCCCATCGTTTCCGTTGTTATCGGAGAGGGAGGCAGTGGCGGTGCGCTGGGTATTGCGGTCGCCGACCGTGTGTTGATGCAGGAGCACGCCATCTACTCGGTGATCCCGCCCGAAGGGTGTGCGGCGATTCTGTGGCGCGACCCGAAGCGTGCCCCCGAAGCGGCAGAGGCGTTGAAGCTGACCGCTCATGATGCTTTACGCTTCGGTGTGGTGGACGAGGTGCTCGAGGAGCCGCTTGGAGGTGCGCACCGAGACCCTTTGGCGGCGGCGCAGACGGTGAAAGAGGCATTGCTGAGGCATTTGCCCCCTCTGCAAAAGCTGTCTGTCAGTAAATTGCGTGAGAGCCGCTACGAACGGTATCGCAATCTGGGGATGTGGCAGATCGCCACAGAGTAGCAAAAGAGCCGGCGGTGCGGAACACCGCCGGCTCCATTATCTGTTACCTTCTCCTACCTCTGCATCGCCTGAATCTGCGACCACAAGTTCTGGATGCGCACATAGCAAGCGACATGTCCGTCACAGCTCGCAGGCAGAATGTCTTCTTTCTCCAATCGTATCACCCGATCACTGCCTACCTGTCTGTACACGCCTGGAGCAACGCGCTCTCCCGCCAGGAAGAGCTCTTCCGCGAATTGGTCGTTTTCCGGTCGCTGCCACATTGCTGGTCCCCCCTCGAATACAGTCACGATGCAGCATGACCAGCACCTGGGAACGCGCTGCATGACTGTTCCCATGTTTCGTCTGCAGTTGCCCCTTTTCTCAGCGAACCGGAATACAACCAAACAGAGAAAGCATGGAGCGTTCTGCTAATCGGTTCTTATTGTAGCAGACTTGGACGCAAAAATCAACCATATTGCGAGTTTCTTTCAAAAAATCTTACGAATCCCGTATGGGGCCTGTGTCGTTGTCTCCTCCTGTCAGTATTGTGCTGCGATTCGGCACTCGTTCCGCGACACCGAGAGCCACACGTCACCTGTCGGGTATCTCGAGGCGAGTGTAGCCGTCAGGGATAGGATGGAGGGTGTCGCCGGATACCAGTGTTCCCTTCACTCCAGCGGGCAGCATCACCTCCACCTGCACCCTGTCTTTTTCACGCCGACAGCGCACCGAGACCTCGCCGCGCGGGTGCACGAGTGTACCCTGAGCCTCGCTCAGACCGCCCAGCTGGGGATGGATAAGTACTTCACGGAAGCCGGGCGCGGCGGGGCGAATGCCGAGAAGGGTGGCGAAAAAGTGGAACACCGGATGCGCGCCCCAGGCGTGGCAGTCCGAGCGCGTCGGCTCGGGCGACTCGATGGTGGTTTTCAAGCCGTTCCGGGTGAGCACATACCAGTCGTCCAGACGCTTCAGGATGAGGTCAGTGCGTCCCAGCACGCGCAGAGTCTCGAACAGGTAATGCGAGAAGTAGATGGTAGTCTGCGCCAGGTTATTGGGCTGGGTCAGCACGCTGGCGATGCGTTTCTGCTTCTCGGTGTCCACGCAACCGCTCAGGATGGCAAGGCACTGCGTATGCTCGGAAAAGTGCTCATGCGTCAGGTCGTCCGCGAACAGACCGCGAGCCTCGTTCCAGAAGCGTTCGGTGGCGATTCGTACCAGCTCGTCGCGTGCGCGGGCGGCGCGTTGAGCCAGCTCCGGTTCGCCGACTGCCTCTTCCAGCTGCGCCCACAGGTTGAGTGTGTAAATAAGGTGCCAGTTGTGCACGCCGGAGATGCCCTCGGTCGCTGGGGGAATACCATTGCGCCAGCTGCGCACCCAGTCCGCGTAGTTCCAGCCGTCGATACAGCGGAACAACCCTTCGTCGGTTCGGTGCGCCAGATGTGCCTCCATCACACTGCGCACGCCGGGCATCCGCTCGCGCACGAAGCGCAAATCGTCGCGCCACATGGCGTAGTCGTGCACCATCGCCACCCACCACAGCGAGAAGGGCGGAATAATCTGCTCCCACCGCGAGGGATAGCGCGACTGCGTGATGCCGATGTTGATACGTGACGAATCGAACATCAGCAATGCCTTGCGCGGCAGGCGGTCATCGCGGGTGATGGCGTAGGTGGTCAGCACCTGCAGGCGCGTATCGCCCACATACATGAGCTGTTCGAAGAAGGGGCAGTCCATATAGGTCTCGTGGGAGCACATCTGCAGCGCCCGCACGGCGATGTGGGTCACAGGCTCGATGCGCGGGTCGTCGGCGGTGAAGGTGCTTTCCGGCTCCAGCGGGTAGCGCGTTTCGAGGAAGGTGAGGCTATCGATGATCAGCGGCTCGTCGGCGGTACGGACGACGACCTCCACATACCGCCCCGCACGCCACCAGTGGGTATCAAATCGCCTGCCCTTGCCTCCGTCGGTGAGGAAGGTGTCACCGAAGCCGTCCTTCAGGTGCCACACCATACAGAAGGTCTTGCCCTCTATCTCGTCGCGGTTGCCCTTCACGCTGCGGCGAGGGTCTTCATACAACGCTTCCTGCCAGTGGATGCGCACCGAAGCCCCCTTGCCCCCGCTCAGCACCGCTTCAGGGTAGGCGCACACATAGTTGCCCATATCCACGATAACGCGGCGGGCAGTATGGGGCGGAATGGTTAAGGAGGATTTGCCGTCCAGCAAAGCCTGCCAGCCGTCTGTCTCTTCGGCAAGATGCTCTGCGAGACGAATGGGGATGTTCGCGGTGCTCTCCGCCTGCAGGTTCGCCACGAAGCGCACTTTTGCTCCCTGCCAGACGCGTTCCATCATGGCGGGCAGGGTAGCGGGTTGCAATACGTGCTCCGGCAGGCGGTCGCCGCGGTGCATGGAGTTTGCATGCACCAGCGCCTGGGCAGGCTGCCAGCCATCGCCTTCGCCGCGCTCGAACCCCCACGGCACGAGGTTGCCGTCCACCTTCAGCATCGCGCCGGTGAACCAGCCGCCCAGCGGGGAGAAGAGGAGGAAACCGTCCAGATCCTTGACCTCCCAGCTTGCCACACCGGTGGCGAGGGCGTCATCCCAGTCCGGTTCCTGCGGGCAGAGTACAAAGCCCTGCGGTGGCTGGGTCATCTGCGCAATCGGGGCGAGGTCACCCAGCACCCACACGCGCGCCACCAGCACGTGCTCGCCCGCAGTGAGGGACAGGTCGTAGGTCTCGAAGAACCAGTGATGGCGATCACCGCGCTCCGGTCCCCTGCCGATGCGCTTGCCGTCCAGATAGAGCTCGTAGCGTTCGTCGGCGGAGACGTGCACGCGCACCGTTTCGTCCCTTTTGACCGTGAACCGGTTGCGGAACGCCAGCACGACTGGCGGTTGGAGCGGTTCGGGATAGCCTATCCAGCGGGCGCGCCACACGCCCCGTTCATCCCATGGGCGGCTCTTTGTCTGTTCGGCAAAGGGATAGCCGTCTATCAAAACGCGCATGGTGTACCTCCTTTCTCAATCATTATACGTCCCCGCCCCGAAAAATCCCTTATCGGCTCCAAAAAACACTTGACAGGCACTGCACATCAGGTATATATTGCAAGCAAGCCTATGGAGCAGGCAATGGACGAAGGGAGGTTATTCAAGATGTCTTGCAAAACACGCTTTTCTGCCCCCCTTGTCGCCGGGGTTGCCCTGAGCCTGTGCTTGCTGCTGTCTCCCCTGTAAGCGCAAGACCTGCATATCACCCTGCTCAACGGCGACTGCGACGGCGATAACGAAGTGACCCTCTTCGACTTCGGCATCGTGGTGAACGCTTTCGGTAGCACACCGAATGATCCCAATTGGGACCCCCGAGCCGACCTGGACGGCGATAACGAAGTGACCCTGTTTGATTACGGCATCGTGGTGCGCAATTTCGGTGCAGTGGGTGTGGAACCGTTTGACCCTGCGTTGCCGAGACAACCTATGCTTGCGACAGGCTATCCGGTGAACGGCTTGGTAGAGATAGAAGAGTGGCACGGTGCTCCTTCGGTCGTGCGCGTCGAGGCTGTACGCAAAGACGTATTCGAATCCGTAGTGTTCTGGACAGAAGTAACAGCCGGGCAACCGTTTGTCAGATACCTCCCGGATTCTGGGTATGGCGGCTGAACATTGCCTCGGAGGCATACGGACTGAGTACAGCGCTGAGACTCCCCAAGAAGATATATCACCCAGGCGAGGGCATACAGGTCCTTGCTGTCTATCCGGCGTAAAGGAAGGAGGAATTTCCATGAGACGTCAGTTCATCTTGTTGCTGGTTCTATCTGCATTCGCCTGCGGTCTAGCTGGTGCTGATTCGCCACTGCGTATGCGCCCCGGCTTGCGGATGCCATCTGTGCTGCTGAAACCCACACCGCAGGAGCTCATTGACGTGTACCACATAGGGCAAGCTAATCCGAAGAACCTGGCACGCTACATCAGCCTTGAATGGTTTGAAAGGGCTAATAACGAGGTACCGCAGGAGGTACGCTGGCGATGTCGAACATACGCCATCCACTTAATTGGCGACATCGGGGGTACTGACGTCATCCCTGATCTGGAGCGGATTTCGGAGAGCTACCGTTTGAGAGGACAAGAGCAGATAGCCGACATACTCCTCCTGACGGTGGAGCGGATCCGCTACAGAGCACTTGGCCGGGAAGCCTACGTCCAAGAGATGATGCGCTGGGTGCAATGGAACGAGTTGCGAGAGGGAGGAAGCCCTAAAGATTATGAGTATCTCGACCGCGTTACAGAGGGCGCACGCGCTCTAGGTGTCGTACAGGCGAAGGAGGCTGTGTCGCTGCTATTAGAGGTGTGGCAGCGTCCTCGGTGGCGTGATGGTCCCTGGGCGCTTGCGCTCATACGTCCGCTGGCACAGATAGGAGACCGTCGGGCAAAGGAGGCTTTGGAATATGAGATGCGCGCAGGATTCTCGCCAGACTACCCCGCTGAGCAGGTGCCGCTGGAGCCAGGAGAACCCGACCCGGGCTGTGTATATTGGCAGTGGCGCACGGAGAGGATGAGCTTGCAACAGGCAGTGGACACGTTAGTGCGCTCAATGGCGGTCAGCTATGCGAAGCTGAAAGAGGATGAAGTGCTCCGGCACTATGTGGGCCCGGCTGCTGTTCCTCAGCTCTTAAAGTATCTTGCTGAGCCACCACCTGGGGAGTCGTCTGAGGTAGCGCAAGGCATGGTCGCACGACTGCTCGGCGAGTGGCATGTCAAAGAGGCTGTACCCAAGCTGCGTGATCTGGCAGGTGCGTCCGGGGTGCGCTTTGTGCGCACCAATTCGATATTGGCTTTGGGGGAGATTG
>BEHS01000132.1 GCA_002898895.1 bacterium HR16
GACTACGTGGGACGCGATGGCGTGCGCGACATCACCGAGGTGGTGCGCCGGCTGGCGACATAGAGCACCCTGCCCCTGATGATAGACTCCACCGAGCCGCCCGTTATCGAAGCCACGCTGAAACGGCTGGGTGGAAAGTGCATCGTGAACTCGGTGAACTTCGAGGACGGCGGGAAGCGACTGCATCAGGTATTGCCGATGTGTCGGAAGTACGGCGCGGCGGTGGTGGCACTGGCAATCGACGAAGAGGGACAGGCTCGCACCACCGAATGGAAGCTGCGCGTGGCGCGTCGGCTGGTAAAGGTCATCACCGAAGAGTACGGCATTCCTCCGGAAGACATCTTCTTCGACGCGCTCACCTTCCCGCTTGGCTCGGGGGCGGAGGAGTTGCGACGCGACGGCATCGCTACCATCGAAGCCATCCGGCAGTTCAAGCAGGAGTTTCCACAGTGTCACACTATTCTGGGGGTCAGCAATGTCTCCTTCGGCTTGAAACCCGCCGCCCGGCACGTGCTGAATTCGGTCTTCCTGCACTATTGTCTGGAGGCTGGACTGGACGCCGCGATAGTGCATCCCTCACGCATCCTGCCCCTGCACCGCATCCCCGAGGAACAGCGCGAGGTCGCCCGCCGGCTTATCTTTGACGAGCGAGGCGACGGCTACGACCCGCTGGTGGAGTTCATGAAGCTCTTCGAGAAGGCAGGCGCGGTCACCAAACGCGAGGACGACTGGCAATCGCTACCGGTAGAGGAGCGTTTGAAACGAGCCATCATCGAGGGCAGGCGTAACGGGCTGGAACAATCGCTGGACGAAGCGATGAAAACACACCGCCCGCTGGACATCATCAACAACATCTTGCTGGAGGGGATGAAAGTCGTCGGTGACCTCTTTGGCAAGGGTGAGATGCAGTTGCCCTTCGTCCTGCAGTCGGCGGAGGTAATGAAGGCGGCGGTGAACTACCTCACCCCCTTCATGGAGCGAATGGAGGATGTGCAGAAAGGAACCATTGTGCTGGCGACGGTAGCGGGCGATGTGCACGACATCGGCAAGAACCTGGTGGATATTATCCTCTCCAACAACGGCTACCGTGTGGTGAATCTGGGCATTAAAGTGCCAATTGACCGTATCCTGGAGGCGGCGGAGCAGTACCAGGTGGACGCTATCGGCATGAGTGGACTGCTGGTGAAATCCACCATCGTGATGCGCGAGAACCTGGAAGAGATGAACCGACGGGATAAGTGGCACTACCCTGTGCTACTGGGCGGAGCCGCGCTCACCCGTCGCTATGTGGAGGAAGACCTGCGTCGCATCTATAAAGGGCGTGTGTACTACGGACAGGACGCCTTCGAGGGGCTGGTGATCATGGAGCATCTGTGTAACCCGGAGAAGCCCCTGGAGATGGCTTCCCTGCCCACTGCCCCCGCACGCCCCAAACTGCCGGAGCCCTCGGACGCGGAAGAGGCACCGCCCGTTGCAGAGGGGGTGGTGCGCAGCAACGTGCGAACCGATGTACCCATCCCCACCCCACCCTTCATCGGCACGCGCGTGGTGGAAGATATTCCGCTGGACGAGATATATCCTTACATCAACGAGGTCGCGCTGTTCCGTGGGCAGTGGCAGTTCCGTCGCGGCAAGATGAGCAATGAAGAGTTCAACCGCTTCCTGGAAGAGCATGTGCGTCCCATCTTTGAGCGTTGGAAGCAACGGGCAAAAGAGGAACGGCTGCTCCAGCCCAAAGTGGTGTACGGCTATTTCTGGACAAACTCCGACGGCGACGACCTCATCATCTATCGTGAAGATGGGCAGACCGAGTGGCTACGCTTCACCTTCCCCCGCCAGCCGTCGCCCCCGCACAAGTGTATCTCCGATTTCTTCCGCCCCGTGCAGAGCGGTGAGCGCGATGTGGTGGCTTTCCACCTGGTCACGATGGGCAGTCGCGTCAGCGAGGTGGAACGAGAGCTCTTCGCCACGCACCAGTACCAGGACTACCTGTATCTGCACGGTTTGGGCGTGGAAGCCACCGAAGCGCTGGCAGAGTACTGGCACAAGCGTATCCGCGAGGAGCTGGGCATCGCCGACGAGGACGCGAAGGAGATACGCCTGCTCTTCTCGCTGAAGTATCGGGGCTGTCGCTACTCGTTTGGCTACCCCGCTTGCCCCAATCTGGAGGACCAGGCGAAGCTGTTTGAACTACTGCGCCCCGAACGCATTGGGGTAACGCTCACCGAGGAGTACCAGCTGGTTCCCGAGCAGAGCACCTCCGCGATTATCGTGCATCATCCGGAGGCGAAGTATTTTAACATCCGGTAAGGGTAGTAAGAGCTTGTAGTGCTCTATCACCGGGTCTGGTTCCAGAGAGATGGTATCCAGCAAGCAATGCGGCTTCATGTCACCTTAGATTATACCGCCAAAAGCATGTATTGATAACTTTGTGCAGCCGAGGGTCTTGACTGAAAATATTTATCTGTGGTAATCTTTTTTTCCAGTCAACAAGAAGCGATGGCTCTTTTGGAGGGCTGACCTGTCGTCCCCCGGCGCCTGTCCTTCATCTGAACTCTTGCGAAGTTGGCTAATCTTTTTAAAGGAGGAAATCCCGATGAGTATCACCCGCACTGCGCTAACATTGTTCCTGCTTCTGGTTTACAGTGGGAGCGTGTTCGCACAGCCCTTCACTTACCAGGGCTTCCTGAAAGAAGGGGGCTTGCCCGCTAACGGCACTTATGACCTGACCTTCAAACTGTTTACCGAGTTGAGCGGCGGTCTCCAGGTCGGCAGTACAATTACGCTCAACAACCAGTCCATACAAAACGGTGTGTTCACCGTGTCCCTCGACTTCGGCGCGAGCGTTTTCGGGGTTGCACCACGCTATCTGGAGATCGCGGTGAACGGCATGACGCTCAGCCCGAGAGTGGCTGTCACGGCGGTTCCATACGCCACATTCGCCTTCGGACCATGGGGGACCGACGGCGCCTCAGTTTTCTACTCAGCCGGCCCTGTCGGCATCGGCACTAACTTTCCCCGGCTTGGCTTTCCCCTGACGGTACGCGGCATCGGGGCAAACTCCGACTGCCTTCAGTTTCAAACAAGGGTCGGCTTTAGCAGATGGCACATCTCGCTTGTCGGCAACGGTCTTAATATCACGGAGACGGGCGTGGCCGACTATCGGCTTTTTCTGGCGCCGGGCGGCAACGTGGGCATCGGCACAGCCAATCCTGCTGCCAGGCTGGAGATAAATCAGAGCGGAACCAATAATCTTGCACTGCGTCTCTTTTCGACTGGGCCGGGCTGGGGGTCAGGGATGATTTTTCAGAACGGGGGACGAGAGTACGGTATCTATGCGGGCAGCGACGGCAGATGGCATTTTGCTGACGCGACCGCGAGCACCGACCGTCTGACGATATCCTCTAACGGAGAGCTGCACGCTGAAAGAATGCTGTTGAACACCGGAGACGCAAACGCGCTTCGGTGCTATAACAACAGTCCCGATCAGGGAGGCAGTTACTCAACCATTCTGGTACAAAATTATGGCAGAGGGGGAATCGCGGGACACTTCATCGGTATTCTGCAGTCCACCGATAAGCGGTTCATTATCGACCACCCGCTCGACCCCGCTAGCAAATACCTCGTGCACGCCTGTGTAGAAAGCGACGAACGCCGGAACATCTACGACGGTGTGGTGATACTGGACGCTAATGGCGAGGCATTGGTGCAACTGCCGGAATGGTTCGAAGCGCTGAACAGGGACTTCCGCTATCAGTTAACCTGCATCGGAGGCTACGCGCCAGTATACATTGCCGATGAAATCCAGAACAATCGGTTTCGAATTGCCGGTGGACGCCCCGGGCTGAAAGTTTCCTGGCAGGTGACAGGCACCCGACACGACCCGTATTCCCAAGCGCATCCCTTCGTGCCAGAAACAGAAAAGCCGGATGCGCAGCGGGGTAAATATCTGCATCCCGAACTATATGGGCAACCGAGAGAAATGGGCGTCGGATACCAGCCTGAGAAGGGACTTCAAACAACCCCGCCTGTGAAACGCCGCTAAATGGCACTCCTGCTGCTGCCGGAATGGCAGCAGCAGGAGCAATCCTCCCCACCGCGAAAACAAAACCCTGTAAACGGCTCTCATATGAACAGTCTCATCGGGGGGGTGCACATGTCCATCGATGCGGCTTACTATCAGCGCATCTCGCGTGGGGAGGCGGCAGGCTCGTATCAGGCATTTCCGGACGCTTGTCGGCTGAGAAACGGCGATATCGTGTGTGTCTTCTACGCAGGCTATGCGCACGTCTCTCTGCCCAATCGCGAGTATCCACGCGGAGGGCGTATCTGCTTCGTACGCTCGCAGGACGAAGGGCGCACGTGGAGCCAACCACAGGTGCTGTATGACGGACTCGACGACGACCGCGACCCTCACATCTCCCAACTGCATGACGGCACGCTGGTCTGCTCCTTCTTCACCTACCGCAAAGCCTCTAACGGCGTGGAATTCGACACGAAGGTGGTACTTTCCCACGACGACGGTCGCGCGTGGAGCAAGCGGCCCGTTACTGTGGCAAAGGGATATGCGGTTTCCGCACCGGTGCGCGAGGTAGTGCCGGGCAGATGTCTGCTGGGCGTTTACACAGAGCAGAACGGACAGGGGTTCGCCGCGATAGCCATTTCTACCGACGGCGGGATTCGCTGGAAGAAGCCTGTACCTATCAGCGCGAACTGCCCCACCCTGCCCGACGGCACGGAGACCGACATCATCCGTTTGAAGGATGGTTCGCTGATGGCGATCATCCGCAGCGACAAGGTGAACATGCACTTCTGCCTCAGCAAGGACGACGGAAGAACGTGGTCCTCCCCGCAGGACCTCGGCTTCCCCGGTCATGCCCCGCACCTGACGCGCCTGAGAACAGACGAAATCCTGCTCACACACCGCCTGCCCAATACCGCCCTGCACATCAGCCGCGACGAGGGCAGGAGCTGGCAGGGACCCTATGTGCTGGATGAGGTAATTGGCGCATACCCCTCTACGGTAGAACTAAAAGACGGCTCGGTGCTGGCGGTGTACTACGAGGAGGGCGAGGGCAGTGCCGTGCGCGCCATGCGCTTCCGCGTGCGCAAGGACGGAATCGAGAAGTTGAAGTGGTAGAGGGTTCTCCTGATTGCTCTCAACTGGAGGGTTACGCTCCGTCGTGACCGCGTGGTTTCGGATGCGACGGAGCACATCCCTCCAAAGGAGATGTTGCACAAAAACGTTCTATCAACAGGAGGAAAACCGATGCGAAACGATGCTTGGACGGTGGATTCATACTGGGAGCTGTTCGTGGACGGCACGGTAATAGAAAGCCTCAAAGGTGGTGCGCAATTGCTGCTGCACCATCCCACACCGCAGGAAGTGGTGCTGGAGTGTGACCGCCCGTGGGAGGGCAACACCAGCGGCTATTTCAGCGTGTTGCAGGACGGCAAGACCTTTCGGATGTACTATCGCGGCTCAGACTTCGACGTGCGCAGGCAAAAAGCCACCCACCCTGAGGTAACCTGCATGGTGGAGAGCCAGGACGGCATTCACTGGGAGCGTCCCAATCTTGGGCTGTTTGAGTTCGGCGGCTCGAAGCGCAACAACATCGTCTGGATAGGCAAAGAGAGTCATGATTTCGCGCCGTTTGTGGATGCCAACCCTCGCTGCGACGCCCGAGCTCGGTACAAGGCGATTGGGCGCAGTGAAGGCGGGCTTATAGCGTTCGAGTCGCCTGACGGTGTCCACTGGCGGCGCATACAAGAAAAGCCGGTAATTACAGAAGGTGCGTTTGACTCGCTGAACGTCGCTTTCTGGGACGAGGTGTTGGGCAGGTACCGCGATTACCATCGCGGATTTCGTGACGGCTATCGCGACGTGATGACGTGCGAATCCGACGACTTCATCCACTGGACAAAACCGCGCTGGCTGGACTGGGGTGACGCCCCGCGAGAGCACCTGTACACCAACGCCATCCGTCCCTACTTTCGCAATCCGCGCATCCTGCTGGGCTTTCCTATGCGCTTCGTGCCCGACCGCGCCAAAGTGCCTGAAGACCCCTACCCTGCCCTGTGCGATAACGTGCTGATTGTCAGCAGGGATGGGTTGCGCTTCAAGCGGTGGCTGGAGGCTTTCCAGCGTCCGGGTCCCCAGCGTGAGCGATGGGTGAACCGCAACAACATGCCGGCGTGGGGGCTACTGGTGACGCGCTCCGCCCTGCCCGGCTGCCCCGATGAGATTTCGTTCTACTCGGTAGAGGGCTACTACCTGCCCAACCAGATTGTTCGCGTGCGGCGGTTCACGCTTCGGATGGACGGCTTTGTGTCGGTAAATGCGCCGTATTCAGGAGGCGAGGTGCTTACCAAGCCGCTGATGTTGCAGGGCGAGCGGCTGCAAATCAACTATGCGACCTCTGCGGTTGGCAGTGCGAAGGTGGAGGTTACCGACCCTCGGGGCAACCCCATCAAAGGCTTCAGTGCGGACGACTGCGTGGAGATGTACGGCGATGAGGTGGAGGCAGATGTACGCTGGAAAGACGCCGATATCCGTTCTCTGCGGGGCAAACCGGTGCGCCTGCGCTTCCTGCTGCGCGACGCCGACCTGTACGCTTTTCGCTGTGCGTAGCTGGATGTGCTATACTAAAGAGGTGGTTACAAGAGGTGAAAGCAACCGAGTACTTCATTACCAGTGTACTGGTACGCCGTCCCTATCTAAGATGGGAGTGGATTGAGCAAGTTCTACAACAACCTGTGCATACAGAAATACAACCCAATGGACGTATCCGCCACTGGGGATACATTCCCGAAGCGAACCGGTACTTGCGGGTTGTGACGGAACCGGATGGTGAGACAGTGCACAACGCTTTCTTCGACCGGAGATTTAGACCGCAGGGGGGAGAACAAAAGTGATATTCGAATATCATCCTGATACAGACATGCTCGTTATCAAACTTACCGAAGGGATGAGCAGCGAATCCGCAGAAATCGCTCCCGGCGTCGTACTGGACTTCGATGAAGAGAACCGTGTCATCGCTATCGAGATCGAAGACGCCAGCAAAACGGTGAATCTCTCTGCGCTGGAACTGCGGTCACTGCCTCTAAACCAGCTGCTGGTAACGAACGGGGGACAGAAAGTAGCATAGAAGACGAAACAGGAGGAAGGATGCTCTATGAAAACCATCGTTGTGGAAGTACCTGACGAACTGTGGGAGCTGCTGGAACCGATTGCCCGGAAGCAGGGCATTCCGGTGGAGCAATACATCCTGGACATGATGCTGAAGGTCAACCCACCGCGCCCCCAGCTGAGCGAAGAGGAGAGGCAGAAAGCGAGGGAGCGACTGCTTCGCTTCGCGGGTGCGGTTTCAAGTGGCGATCCTCGTTCTGCAGACAACGAGCGGATAGACGCAGACCTTGTGCGCGAGTACGGAAGCTCGCATGATGAGAAGGGATAATGCTGTTAGACACTTCTGGATTGGTCTGCTACTTCGACCGGAGTGACTATCGCCACCAAGAAGCAGAACAGATTTTTCGGTCAGCCGCCAGCAAAGTTGTTCACAGTTACATTCTGGCGGAGTTTATACCGCTCTGCCGTTCCCGTCGGCTGGATGTTGGAAAAGCCCTTGCCTTTGCGCGGGAATTGCTGGAGAGCGAAGATGTCCTGGTTATATGGGTAGACGAGCCGATACACCGCGCCGCTCTTACCCTGCTTGAAGCGCGCCCCGACAAAACGTACTCCCTCTGCGATGCGGTGAGTTTCGTTATCATGCGCCTGCTGGGCATCACGGAGGCTCTCACTACCGACAGGCACTTCGAACAGGAAGGTTTTACTCGCCTTCTGGAACCGTAGCAACGACTCAGGTATGCCGCAGGCTACCCGTCCCGCCGATGCCGTACCGGCTATACAGCCAGGAGATGGCTATCAGCGTTAGCCCAAGACCCCCGAAAGACAGAATGCGCATTGGCGTGTCCAGAAAGCTCAGGTCATACAGGAACACCTTCAGCGAGGTGAAGCCCAGTAACCCTAACGCAGCAAGCCGCGCAGGTTGTAGAGAGCGCACAATGCCCACGACTAGCATCACCGCCCCGAACAGCGTCCACACCAGCGAAATCGCCATCTGCGCCATGCGCCGCCAGTCGCCTGTTAACGCGCCCGTGACGTGCCAGTAGTAGAACGCCTGATAGGTCTCCTGCGTAACGCCCCAGAGCAGTACCGCCACCGCCAGCGCGACGATGCCACCCGCCAGTGAAGTCTCGGACGGGGTGCTCTGCGAGGGACGACGGCTGAGAAGCACCGCTATCCATACCGCTGCCAGCGTGCTTGTCACAAACGCCAGCGCACGCAGGTTCAGCAGCGGAATCCACACCGGGGAAAGAGATGAACCGGGCAGAGTGGATAGCGAGTACATCAGCAGCACGACAACCGCCGCCCCCCCGGCCAGGTAGCCCAGCAAGCGAAGCCCAAGCAGATTCCATGTGATACCCAGCGCGACAAACAGCGCGGCAAGCAGGCTCCACAGCGTCACGAGCGCAAACCATGCTGCGATTGCCCATAGCTGCGGGTCTATGGACATCCGCCATGCGCGAAAGCCCAGATATACCTCTGCCGAAAGCGCAATCCACATCAGGATGCTGACCAGCACGGTCAGATAGCCAAACGCTTCTGCCTCTTCGGGAACAGCACGCTCCTGCTCTCGCGCCACCATCCGCGCCAGCACTCCCAGCAAGATGCCCACCAGCAAGGCGGAGAACCAGCGGATGTTCCAGAAAGGCGTCCAGGCTTCCACAGGCGCGGATACCATCGCCCACACCGGCAGTACCGCCGCCAGAGTCGCTATCAGCAGGGCGCAGAAGCGCACCCACAGGTCGCTTACCCTCACACCCAGCCGGTGTATCAGTGGGGCATATACCGCCCACACGATGGCGACCGAGTACATCGCCACCGCTTGCCACGCTTGCCCAAGACGGGAAGACTGCCATTCCACAGCAAGGGTGGTCTCCTGCGCCAGCAGCCACGCTCCACCCAGCGTCGCCAGTGCGCTATACCATGGCGCGAGTTCATCTTTCAACGTGGTGCTCCGTCGGCTTTCCACAGCCATCCACGCCGTCGCCGCAACCGTCGCCAGCAGCGGCAATCCACGCTCGTTGAGGAACAGCAGATGCCTTTCCGCTTCTACAGTGAGCACAACCACCGCCAGAGCCATCAGGGCGATCGCCCACACGATTTGTCCTGCGCAGTGCAGCAGCGGGCTGTTCAATCGCAGTCCTAACGCAACCAGCACCGCCGCCTGCACGCTCCACCCTACCACTAACCAGTCTTGCTTCAGCTGCATGGGCACTGCAATGGTGAGGAAAAACAGCGCCAGTCCGCCCAGGCTATCCTGCAGGTTGCGGTTCTGGGGAACCCTGTGGTGAACGAGCACGCTTAGAGCACCAAACACCACCGTCAGGGCGAGGGCGAAGGCTGAAGGATACCCCCCCAGCGCTTCACCAAGCAGGGCATAGCCAGCCAGCGCGTACACACCCGCATCGGCGAACACCAGCAGTATTTCCTCCGCCTCGGTGTTGACGCGCTGCACCAGACTGCGGAAACAGGCACATCCGAGAAACAGCAGGAAGTTCAGGGTCACGTAGGCAAAAACCGCCCAGCGGAAACGCTCCTGATAGCTATCCACCGCCCAGCCCAGCACCAGCAGGATGGTAGCGAAGAAGCTCAGCCACACCAGCGCGCGCCACTTCCGGTACAGCGACACTGCCAGGATACCCGCGTTCAGCACCGTCACGTAGGTGAGAAGCGGATAGGGACTGGCGGACGCTCCACCTTCGGAGCGCAACAACACCGGCGTCAGGAAGCCGCCGACGGTGGCGAGCACGCTGAGGCTCATGGCGTCGTAGCGCAGAGCGAGCATGACCCCCAGAAAAACGGTCGCCGCCATCAGCGCGAAGGAAATCTCAAAAGAGAACAGGTGATACCGTTGTGCTCCAGCCCAGATGCTGAGGTACAGCACCGCGATGCCTGCACCCGAGATGCCTTCGCTGAACCATCGCTCTACCCGCTTGCGCGAGTATTCGCCAAACACCAGCAGAGCTGCGCCTGCTGCGAACCCCAGAATCAGCTTCACCACGTCGCCCAGAAACTGCCACGTGTACGCGAGGAAGAAGGCGAGCGCAAAGAATGTGGCGACAGAACCGAGCCACAGCGCACCTTTACCTCCCACCAGCTGCTCCCAGTATCCACTGATACCCTGCTCTACTTCAGCCGCTATCGGAGTGACCGGAGGTGCAGGTTCGGCTGGAGGAGGCGTCTCAGAGGGTTCGGGAGTAATGCGGGCAACAGTTTCCTCGGGAAGTGGGGGAATAATCGGCGGCGGTGGAATAACCGGCTGAGCAGCAATCACATCGCGTGCTGCCGGAGCCGAGGGTTTGGCAGATGGCGCAGATTCCGGAGGCGCAGAAGGACGCGCCTGTTGCTCTATTCGTTCCAGCCGCTGTGCCAGCTCCTCCATCCGACGTTCCAGCTGCTCCAGCCGCTGTTGAACGAGGTTCGGTTCTTCTTGCTCGGGCATGGCTTGCCACCTCCCGGCGATGTCTATCACTCACTTCACAGCAACAGTGGACGAATCCTTTGTGTACAACACAGAGTGCCTTTGAACGGGGACGACCTGTATCCGCACCATTTGCTATGACACGCTACGTCCTCAGCAGTTGCACCGGTAAAAAAGACCAGCATGAGCAAACACGGGGGTTCCCTACCTCATGGCGCATGAAAGGTAAGGACATCCTCCGTGTCTGCCCGCGGTACCAGACGCACACCGAA
>BEHS01000133.1 GCA_002898895.1 bacterium HR16
CAACCTCTCTGCGTTCGGGTAAACTAAGGCGGAATACGTTGCAGGGTACAAAAACGATGGTTCGCGTTGCTTTTGCCACGCTGGGCTGTAAGGTCAATCAGTACGAGACACAGCGCATTATCGATACTTTCGAGGAGCAGGGCTTCGCCGTGGTGGGTTTCGATGAGCCGGCGGAGCTGTATGTGGTCAACTCGTGCTCGGTCACGCAGCTGGCGGAGAAGAAGTCGCTGCAAATCGTGCGCCGCGTGGCTCGTCAGAACCCCGAAGCGCGTGTGGTGCTCACCGGATGCTTCGCGCAGTTCACCATCCTGCGTGGGGAAACCGTTGCCGAGGCCGCCCTGCTGGTTCCCAATACCGACAAGATGCGCACCGTGCATTACGTGCTGGAAGCCTTCCCCGACGTCCGCGAGCGGGTGTCGCGTGAACCCGCACCGCCTGTACTGCGCAATCCGTATGAGCGCACCCGCGCCGTGGTGAAGATTCAGGACGGCTGTAATGTATGCTGTTCTTTCTGCTCCATCCCGTATACCCGTCCGCGCATGTTCAGCCGACCGTATACCGAAGTGCTGGACGAGATACGCCGACTGGTGGACGAGGGCTTCAAAGAGGTGGTGCTGACGGGCGTGCTCATCGGCTCGTACGGGCGGGAGACAGGCAGCGGCGGTCCCGACCTGGCAGGGTTACTGCAGCGAATGGCGCGAATCGAAGGGCTGGAGCGCATCCGGATCAGCTCCATTGAGCTTACACAGGTCACCGACCGACTCATCGAGGTATGCGCCGGTGAGCGCAAGGTGTGCCCACATCTGCATATTCCCCTGCAAAGCGGCGATGACCGCATCCTGCAAGCGATGAACCGTCCTTACCGCCAGCAGGATGTGCTGAGCCTGGCGGAAAAACTATACTCGAAGATACCCGACCTCGCCATCACCACCGACATCATGGTCGGCTTTCCGGGCGAGGACGAAGCCGCCTTTGGTGAGACCTGCAAAGTGGTGGAGGCGGTACAGTACGCACGGGCACATATCTTCCGCTTCAGCCCACGCCCGGGCACCCCGGCTGAAAGGATGGAAGGGCAGGTGCCTGAACCTGAAAAGGAGCGGCGCAGCCACGAGCTGGCGGATCTGTGTCGGAAGCACCGCGAGCGGTTTGTCGCCGCACGGCTGGGCAGAACGATGCGCGTGCTGGTGGAGGGCAAGCAGGGCAAAGGCGGGCTGATGAAAGGGTTGACCGACAACTACATCCCCGTCGAGTTCGCCGGCGGCGCGCATCTTGCCGGGCAACTGGTGTGGGTGCGCCTGCTGGAGCTGACCGACGAGGGTGCACTGGGCGAGCTGGTGACCACTTCTTCGGGAGGACATGAGGATGGACGACTGCATCTTTTGCCGAATCGCACAGAAGCAGGTACCGTCTACCTGCGTGTACGAGGATGAGGAAGTCTATGCCTTCAAGGACCTGAACCCGCAGGCGCCGGTGCATGTGCTGATTATTCCCAAGCAGCATGTCGCCGACGTGGCGGCGCTGGAGGAGAAGCACGACGCGCTGGCGGGCAAACTGCTTCGCGTGGGCGCGCACATCGCTCGCGAGATGAAGGTGGACAAAACCGGCTATCGACTGGTGGCAAATGTGGGACCGCACGCCGGGCAGAGCGTGTTCCATCTGCATATCCACCTGTTAGGCGGCCGGCAAATGACCTGGCCACCCGGATAAGGGGATAAAAGCCATGAGCCTTTCGGCTGGGGGTACCAACCCCTACCTGTGTCAGATAGTGGGCTGTTTTGAGCCTGCCACCGAGCCGATACCTCTGCCCGGTGGAGAGGGGAACCTTTACCTGTGCGCCAAACACCGCGCGCAGTATCTGTCGGCAGAGATGTCTCTGGGGCATATCGCCAGCATGACCACTCGCTACATCCACGACCTGCGCGTGAAGCGTCTCAATCGCCTGTACGACGAACGGGGCAACCTGTGCGAGATACTGCGCCGCGATGACCCCATCTACCGTGAGTGCTTCCCCGAAGGCTTCGCGCAGGCGTATATCACCCATGTGGACTACCACGTCGTGAAGGGCTGGCACATGCACCTGAAGCAAAAGGACCATTTCTTCGGCGTGTACGGCAGGGCGAAAGTGGTGCTCTATGACGAGCGCGAGGGGTCGCCCACGCACGGCTTGATCAACGAAATCATTCTCACGCCCGAACGCCCCCTGCTGGTGCAGATTCCGGAAAGGGTGTGGCACGGCTTTATGGCGCTCTCGCTGGAAGGAGCGGGAATCCTGAACTTCCCCACCCGCATGTACGACTATGCCGACCCCGACGAGTACCGTCGCGACCCTCACTCCGGCGAGATACCCTACTCGTGGGCAGTGAAGGACAGGTGACGTTTTCCGATGCGTATCTATTTCGGGGCTTACTGGTTTTTGGATGCCTCCATTCCCGTCATCAACAGCCTAACGAAGCGGCATAGCCTGTTTGTGGTCACCACGCAGGGGGCGATGCAAAAGGCGGGTGCGCTCGGAGACGATTTGATTGCCTCCGGCGTTACCCTCCGTTGTGAGACGCCGATCAAGCTGAAAAACCCTCTCTACTGGTGGCAACGAGCAGTGGGCGTGTGGCAGGGGGTCAAGCGTTTCCGCTGCGATGTGATACATCTGCAGGAGGTCGCCGACCCTTTTCTGGACTGGTTGCTGATACGCCTTCAGCGCGTGCCGCTGATCTTAACGGTGCATGACCCGGCACCGCACATGGGCGAGCTGGGCTTCATGAAGTACTATCAACAGCGCCGTCCACTGGTGGAGGAGCTACGCCGGAGGGCGGACTGGATTATCGTGCCGGGCTCGGACACGCGCCGACAGCTGCTGGATTTACATCCCGAACTTACCGACGAAAGGGTTACCGTCATTCCGCTGGGCGTCTACGACTATTTCCTGCGGTGGCAGCGCCCCGAGCACGCCGAAAAGCCGGGCACCGTGCTCTTTTTCGGCAGAATCAACGCCTACAAAGGACTGGGGGTACTGCTGGATGCATGGGAGCGAGTCGTAACGGAATGCCCGCAGGCGAGGCTGGTCATCGCCGGACAGGGTTACGACCTGCCCAACTATCGCGAACGTATCCTGCGCGACCCGCAATGTGTGCTCATCGATCGCTTTGTTTCCTCTCAAGAGGTAGCGCAGCTGTTCACTGAGGCAAGCCTTGTGGTGCTGCCGTATGTCGAAGCCACCCAGAGCGGAGTGGTATCCGTTGCTCTCGCCTTCGGCAAACCGGCGGTAGTCACCAGCGTCGGCAGCCTGCCCGAAATGGTGGAGGACGGCGTCAGCGGTCTTGTCGTACCGCCGCGCGACCCCGACGCCCTGGCGACAGCTATCGTGCGCTTGCTGCGAGATGAACCGCTGAGGCGTAAGATGGAGGAGGGCGCCCGGCACCTGGCATCCAGCCGATTCAGCAACGAGGTGCTGGCTCAACAGGCGGAAGAGGTTTATCACCGTGCGGTGGCGCACCGGAGAGGCTACTCCTCAGCGTAGCCGGGAAACACCGTTTTCCACTGGCGTCGTGTGTAATACACCAGCGGACTGCGATGCCTCAGCCATCCGTAAAACAGCAGATACAGGTTCATGTGTAGCAACGCCGCTATCACCAGCTCGGCGATGACAGGAAGCGAAACCGCGCGGGTTGCGCCAAATGCGACCGCCGACGCCGCCGCTGCAGGAACCCAACCATCGGTAACAGAGCGCAGCACCTGACGCAAGCGCAGTCCGTAGAAGCGTATCAACCCCACAATCATGAAAGCGGAACGCACAAACATGGCGGCGGTGAACACCTGCGCTACCTGCACCGCTCCCCAGTGTCCCCGCCCGACCGCAAGACCCGCAAGGGCAACCGCCAGTGAAGCCCAGTAAGCGTACACCGCCACCTGTGGACGCTTTGTCGCCCAGTAGAAGCTGACCAGCAGTCCCCCGGCAAGCCCATGAGCCAGCCCATACACCGACAGCCACTGCAGCACCGGCACACAGGGTAGCCACTTGCCGGTAAACAGCCCGATGACGAACACCTGCGCATTGATTAACCAGAAGAAGTACACCGGTGAGAGCAAGAACGAAAGGAGCCGACAGGCTTTCAGCAGTGTGGTACGCTGGAGGTGTTCGTCGTCGATGTTGGAGAGAACGGGGAACAACACCCGGTTGGATTGAGACACCAGCTGAGCGATGGGCAGGGTAATCCAGTTATACGGCAGGGCGTAGTATCCCAAAATCTGTGCTCCTTGCCAGCGCGCCAGGTAAGCGGTATCGGTATTCAGAAGGGCAAACGCGCTGATTCTGTCCAGCACAATCCACCTGCCGAAGCGAAACATATCCGCCAGCGCGCTCCAGTCCAGCACCAGTCGGGGTCGCCAGGAGCTGAGCCACCACACCGTTAGCGCGAGGGTGATCGCGCGAGCGATGTTGCCCCAGACGATACTCCATGCCCCATAGCCCAGTGCAGCCAGAGTAACCATGACCACCGCTGCAACCAGCGGCGCTGCGAACTCGGTAAGCGCCTGAGCACGCCAGCGCTGAGCCTTCTGCATTAACGCCACAGGTATCGAAGCCGCCGCCATCACCACAATGTTCAGCGACAACGCACGCAGCAGGGGGGTCACCGCCGGCTGTTTCATTACCGACGCGATGGTATCCGCCACAGCGCACACCACCAGCGCCGCAACGGTAGCGGTGAACATCACCGGAAGGAAGATGGTGTTCGCCGCCTTGCGAGTATCCCCGCGATGCGCAATCAACGCCTGCCCGAGCCCCAAATCGGGGAGCATTTGCACCGCGTTCACCACGATAATTGCCATATTGAACAAGCCGAAATGTTCGGGCAGGAGAAGGCGGGCCAGTAACACGCTGCTAATCAGCGTGATGGCACGTGCGCTCAACGAGCCCACGCTCACCCACGCGACTCCCCGAGTAAAGGAACGTTCAACGCCTTTTGATTGCAACGCCCGATTCGCCCCCAGCGTATGGAATAATAACGGTGCGGGAACTCTTTGAGAATTATAACACGTCAGGGGACAACCGGAAAACCGGAGAAACTGCCTGTTCTCGCCTCAAAGGTCCCGACCGCAAGCGGACAGGTATGCTGAAGGTCCAGGATAGGGAAGGGAGAATGACCCGTACAGTCGGTTATTGCGCCCTCTTCGTGTGGGTAGTGTTGTTGCTGGGTTCCACCTCTCATGCCGAACTAAGAGAGCGCGACATCTTGATGACGCTCGGCATGATGGAATACGCTTCCACAAGTAATTTTCCTGATGGATGGAGTGTCGTACAAGAGACATCTTTTTCTTACACTGTTGGTTTGGACACCACAACGAGCTCCCAAGGCAGAAGCAGTCTGAAGTTCAGCACTGCCAACGCACCGCCGGGCAGCACATGGAACCTCCGGTGTTCGGTGAAGGTGGGGCGCAACGGGCTGAAAATCGGTGACCGTCTGGTGATGCGCGCTCAAGCGAAAACGGGCACGCTGTCCAACGCAGTAGTGCGCTTGAACCTTGCGGCGGTACGTACCGACGGGAGCACAATCACAGCAGACGAGCGGCGTATAGAGACCCCGAACACTGACTGGCAACAGTATCAGGTGTCCCTTCAAGTGCCGGAAGGCACCGACCGCGTGAGCGTAGGCATCGTGTTCAACGTGCGCGGTAGTGGCTCCGGTGATGCAACGTTCTGGGTGGACAATGTCACGCTGACGAACGGAGAGATGCTGGAGATACCTGTCATCACGCGACGCAACATCCGAACTTATACGCTGTTCGCGGTGCACCCCGATATCTATGAAACCGCACGCCGCTACGACATCGTAATGCTCCATCCGCTGGACTGGATTTACGCGAGACCGCTCAAACACTACAATCCGAACATCGAGGTTTATGTTTACTGCAGTTCTGTCGCCACCAGCAGCTCTATCCCCGGCTGGATGGACCCGCTGGACTATGAGTATGTTACCACCACCCGCCGGGACTGGCTGTTGACCGACTTGCAGGGGAACCCTATACCGGAGCTGGGACATCCCCAGAACCTGCTGGTGGACCTGGGTAAGGCGGATTTGCAACAGCGATGGGCGAGCAGAGCGGTGCAGCTGGCACAACGGTGCGGCTTCGATGGGGTGTTTATCGACAGCATGACTTATAACTATCTCTCTCTGGCAGGGGTGACCTGCCAGCAGTATGCCAACGACGCCGAGTTCCAGTCCGCCCAGACCAGCTTCATCTCCGCTGTCGTGCCTGTCATCCGGCAAGCGGGGTTGAAGGTCATCCAGAATTTCGGGTACGTGTGGAACAGAGACCCCATTTACCAAACCTGGATGCAGTATGCGGACGCCGTACTGGCGGAAAACTGGGTGCGTGTGAAGTCCGGCGGCACACTCTTCTTCCTGCATCCTGTTATCCAGCTACAGCACATCGATAGCCTGAACGTGCCTCGCCCCGTTCGGTACATGGTGCAGGGACGAGCGACCGCCGCAGAGGAACAAACGCGACGATACCTGCTGGGGTGTGCCCTGCTGAACGCTAACCAGTACACCTGTTTTCACACCTCACCCGAGACCTATAAGCAGACCCCCGACTACCTGCTCGACTACGAACTCCCTATCGGGCAACCCGCCGAGTCGTATACGCTTATCGCCGGCGACAGGAGCAGTGGGGGTGTCTTTCGCAGACGGTTCAGCAACGGGCTGGTGCTGGTGAACATGCACCCATCCCAGACCTTCACGGTACCCATTGACGCCGACTATGTGGATGTGACCGGTAAACTATACAGGCAGGGTACGGTGGACCTGTCGTCCCGTAGCGCACTCATCCTGGTGAAACCGAACAACGCCCTGCAAGTCACCGTGTCGCCGGACACAACTTCCTCCCCGCAACCGGGCGACATCGTCCGGTTCACTGTGAGCATTACCAATACCTCCTCCGCTTCTATGAACATGCTGGCTGTGCGCGTGCCTGTTCCCGACTCGATGCAGTTCGTGGTTGGCAGTGCGAGCGACGGTGGTATATACGACGAAACAGCGCGTACGTTAACGTGGTTCATCCCCACTCTCTCCGCCTCTCAGACTCTCACACGTACCTTCCAGGCGCGTGTGCGATAAGTATTTTTGCGAGTTTTGAGCAACACCTCTGGCAATATTTTCCGTTACCGCGTATAATAGGAACACCATGTGTAGAGACGCAGGCAGGTGAACACGATGTCCGGCGTGCCAGGTGTGCTGATTCAATTCTATCATCGGGTGCTGATAGCCTACTACCGGCTGACCGAGCGGGTGGCGGATTTCTTCAACTTGCCACGTCGACTCGGCTTGACCATGCTCGCCGTTGCGCTGGCAGGTGGGTGGCTGCTGACCGTTTCGGTGATTAACGAGGCGTGGATACTTACCGGACTGCTTGTTGTCTCTCTGGTGCTGTTGCCTTTCTTCGCGGTAAGCCCGGAGTGGACTATTATCAGCGTCACTTTTGCGGTTGCTTCGTTGATTTCCACGGTGTTCTGGGACGCGCTGGCTCTGGGAGAGCAGGGCATTACACTGCCCAATATTCTGGTGATGTACGGTTTGCTGATAGTCATCTTGCGGGCGTGCGCCGGTGTGAATGTCAACGGTGCGCTCTGGTTTACCCCGTCCAGCATCGCGGTAGCCCTTTTTCTGCTTATCAGCATCGCTGTTACTTTCCTCTACCATGTCTTCGTGACCGGTCTATCCTACCGCCAGGAGCTTTCGGTCATCCAGCACAACATCATGTGGTTGTTGTACTTCGTGTTTCTTGGAGTAGCCACCAGTGAACGCAAACTGCGCACCCTGCAAATCGGCATTCTGGCGGTGGTGTTTATCGGGGCGATACCTACCATCCTGCAGGCAATCGTGGGTGAACAGGCTCTGTTCTTCCTGAAGCTAACCCAAAAAGACATTCGCCTTGAGCAAACGGAAGGGCTTTTGCGCGTGCTACCTCCGGGCGAAAACCTGATTCTGGTCGGCCTGCTGATCGCCGTACAGATGTCCGCCGCCTCCTCCGGCGGCAAGCGTTTTGGCTGGCTGGTGCTGGCTTTCGTCTACGCGATGGCAATCCTGATGACGCTCACCCGCCATTCGTGGTTCAGCGCGTTGTTCGCACTGGCTATTTTCTGGTGGTTCAGCGACACCCGCACCAAAGTGAACACTCTTATCGGTAGCGTGCTGGTGGTCGTTTTTGTGCTGATCACGGCGGCAATAGTCAGCCCATTGCAGATGTACCAATCCGACAGCTTCTTTGCCAAGATAGAGAGGCGGTTTCTGAGCACCTTCCACGAGGACCCGATGCAGTTCTCACATGCTGGCGTCTCTTCCGTAGGACAACGTACCTATGAAATGATGTATATCCTGCGCCGATTGCCCGAATCTCCATGGTTCGGCTTCGGATGGTCGGCAAATTTGCCGGTACGCCTGGACACAAGTCCGTACATGGGAATGATTTTCAGCAAGACGACGTATATCCACAACTCCTTCTGGTGGATTGTTGCCAAAGGGGGCATTGTAGGTGCTATCGGACTGCTGATACTCTGGCTGACGGGGATTGGGCGCGGCTATTATCTGTTCAAACGCGCCCCAGATGCGCAGGCACGGGCGTGGCTGTTGGCGCTGTGGGTTGGTTTCATGGCGCTGATTATCTCGGCGCAGTTCGAGCCGGTATTCTGGATCCGAAACCGCATCATCGCCCCCGCAATGGTGCTGGCGCTAATGGAAACCGTGTATTACTTCAGTGCCAGAAGCGCACAGGAACAACAGGCGAAAGCCGGAGTGCAGGCACAAGAGGCAACTTTATAGTCCGCTAGCTTTACCGGTTTTTGTCTTCGCCAGCCGTACAGCTCTTGACATGATGCGTTTTACCATACTAAGATATAGGGCAAGAGAACACACGCTACCGGTATCGCCTGCAGAGGCGTTCGGTAAATCATCCAAGAGGAGGGTCTTTGATGCGAAACCTTTTCACCAACCGGCGAGCGTTCACGCTGATTGAACTGCTTGTCGTGATCGCGATTATCGCGATTCTTGCCGCCATCCTGTTCCCGGTGTTCGCGCAGGCGCGCGAGAAGGCACGGGCAACCTCGTGTTTGAGCAACACCAAGCAGATTGCTCTGGCGGTGCAGATGTACACGCAGGACTACGACGAGACATACGCTATGAACCTGTACTTCGTTGCTCCCAACGTCTGGGTCAGCTTCTACGACGCCCACGTGCCGTATGTGAAGAACGCGGACATCCTGCGCTG
This sequence comes from bacterium HR16, assembly GCA_002898895.1. Lineage (GTDB taxonomy): Bacteria > Armatimonadota > HRBIN16 > HRBIN16 > HRBIN16 > HRBIN16. Next base: position 9,259 of record BEHS01000133.1, read on the forward strand.
CCCGTCTAATCCGACCGAGATCGACTGGCCCGGCATGATTCAGATGCTGACAGGAGGCGCGCTAACCTCGCCCGGCAACTTCCGCTACGCCTCGTACAACGGCAACTACGCGCTGTTCGAGGACGGCAACTGGGGTGCGCCGCTGGGCATAAACACTGCCGTACCACCCATCCGCGAGTCGGAGCTGCAGTATCCTGCGGAAACCTCCGCCTTCTACGACGGGTGGCTGGATGTGCAGTTCTACAGCCCGATTGCTCCCCGCCACAACGAGATGGTGAACTGTGCCTACGCGGACGGTCATGCGAAGGTAGTGCGCGCACGCCGCAACCCAAGCCCCACCGCCCCTACCGACCCCATCAAGGGACGCAAGCGCGACGAGTGGCTGGTAGCAGGCGGTCCGTATGGCGGCTCGTATGAAATATGGGGTATCGTGATTGACCCCAACTGCAACTACGACCTAAAGCGCGCAGGGCAGTGCTCTAACACCCCCAGATCGCTTCGCTAAACGAGCACACCGGGCAACATAAAGAGGGCGCGGAAACTCTGCGCGCCCTCTGATAGTATCACGCTGCCGCCAACAGCTCCTCTTCGCCCCGATGTCGCGCATACCCGCGCTTGTTCGCCGCCGCTATGAAAGCGTCTACCATCAGCGGGTCAAACTGTTTCCCTCTCTGCCGCCGCAGTTCAGCCAGCGCGGATTGCCAGTCCATTCCCCTGCGGTAGGGGCGGTCGGCGGTCATCGCGCTGAAGGCGTCGGCAACGGCGAGAAGCCGTGCCAGAAAGGGTATCTCCTCACCGGCTAGACCATCAGGGTAACCATTCCCATCCCAGCGCTCGTGGTGTGATCGCACAATCGGCACAATCGGCTCCATACCCGGCAGGGCAGCCAGCATCACTGCGCCCAGAACCGCGTGCTGCTTCATCGTCTCGTATTCGTCGGCGGTCAACATATCAGGCTTGAGCAACACCTCGTCGGGGATGCCAATCTTACCTACATCGTGTACCAGCCCTGCAAGGCGCAAGAGATGCTTTTCTTCGTCGGACAAGCCCAGTTCTTCCGCTATCCACTGCGCATATTCGGTAACCTCTTCAGAGTGTCGGCGCGTGTAGTGGTCTTTATTGTCGATGGCAATAACCATCGCTTCCAGAGTGGAGAACGCGCCATCCACACGGATACGATAGCGTGTACGCCAGCTGGAGCGAGTATCGGCAACACCACTGCCGCTCTGTCTTGCTGCAGAGATGGCGTCCTCGGCGGCGGATAGCAGTGCATGCACGCTGGTGGCGTCGGCAGGAAAGCAGGCAACACCGATGCTTGCGGTGATGGGGATAGCCTGTCCATTTGCCGATTGAGCCAGCGTGGTCTGGCGTATCTTCTCGCGCAGGTGGCGGG
>BEHS01000134.1 GCA_002898895.1 bacterium HR16
GAGCCTTGTTCCACCTGTAAATCTCAAGTGCTGTGTGAGATACCGGTATGGATTATCGGCAGGCAGTGCAGGGTTCTTTACGGGGTAGTGGTTACGCTATCGCTGTTCAAGAGGCGTACGCCCTTTATGTTATAATGGAACCGGAATGCTGTCACGGTTGGCTGAAAAGTTGAACGGGGAGGGGATAGTCGGTCGGGTACTCTCTCCGCATGTTATTCCCGCGTACCGGTGGGACGCACTGGCGGGCTTGCTGGGTGGCATCTATATGGGGGCGATTTTCCCCTTTGTGATGCGCATTGCCCGCGCCGACCTGCACGCCAGTCGCCTTGAAATCAGCCTGCTCACGGCTGCGCCTTTCATCGGTAGTCTGCTGGCTCCTCTGTGGGCGAGGCAGATGGTGGGCAGGTCCAAAATGCCTTTTTGTGTGTACTCGTGGACGTTTGCCCGCGCACTGTTCTTCGGAATGTTTCTGGTCACCCAGGCGTGGCAGTTTGTGTTGTTGATCGGCACGGCGCAAATCATCGGCTCTATCTCGGGACCTGCATACACCTCCTTGATGAAAGACATCTACCCTGATGAAGAGCGGGGCAGAGCGATGGGGCTGGTGCGCGTGGGGGCTTACAGCGCACTGCTTGTCGTCTCCTTCATCGCGGGACACCTGCTGGACTCGGGTGTGCCGTTCAAGTGGGTTTTCTCTGTGGCGGCGGTTATCGGCATTGCGGGAGCATGGTGTTTTAGCCGCGTGCCGGTGCGCGAGTCCTTTATTCCGGTAGCCGAGCAAGAGCGCCTGTCCACCTTCGGTTTCTGGTTGCAGACGGTGGCTATCCTGAAGCGCAATAGAGGCTTTCGCTGGTTCGCCGCGTCGGTGATGACCTACGGCTTCGGCAACCTGGTAGCGTTCACTCTCTATCCGCTGTATCAGGTAGACCGCCTGCACGTGACGAACATACAGGTAGCCACTCTGACGAACGCGGCTTCCATCTCCTCGATTATCGCCTTCGCTTACTGGGGACACTTTATGGACAAGCACGGTGCGTTGTGGACTGCGCTGGTGAATATCCTCATCCAGTGTCTGATGCCTGTTGTGTATCTGTTCTCCGGGGCGTGGTGGCATTTGATACCTGCAGCAATGGCGCAGGGTGTTGCCGGGGCAGGCATCGAACTGGCTTACTTGAACGTTATCCTCACCCTTTCAGAGGAGGGCAAGGAGGCACAGTATCAGGCGTTGCACAGCATGTTATTGGGAGTGCGGGGCACGATTGCGCCTTTTGTTGCAGTGCCCATTCTGCGCGCGCTTGGCTTCCATGTCAGCTTTGTGGTGTGCCTTGTGCTGATGTTGCTGGGTGCGTACATGCAGGCGGTATCCCTGCGTGCTTACCGAAGGCGCGGCGTTTAGGCTGCCTTGCGGTAGGTTTCTACTTCTTCCTCGGCGGTGGGGATGGGCAGCTCGACATCGTCCGGCATTTCCCACGCTTCCGAGTCGTATGGGTCAGGCTGCGCAATCATGACCAGTATCGTATAGAACGCGGTTGCCGCGATGAGATAGGCAAAGAAAGCCCACATCCGTGTGTGTCACCTCGCTAAAGCGGTTTGCAGGTTCTCCACACTTTATTTTCGGTTGCTGGGGATGTTTTTTGGAGAAGGAGAGGGCGTTCGGCGCAAGGCTCCTTCCTCTCAACAGGAATCTCCCTCTCACATCCCATCAGGTAGTAACATCAACAAAATACATTCCATCTGTTGACTTGCCTGTATTGATAATGTTATAATGATAACGATTACGATTTTCATCTCACTGGGGAGGAGGTGTAAGGAATGGAGTACCCGTTTTGGGACATTCCCCTGGTAGGTGGCGGGATGCTCATCGGCATCATCGCTATCCTGCACGTGTTTGTCTCACACTTCGCCATCGGTGCGGGACTGTTCCTCGTGCTCACCGAACGCAAGGCGCGTCGTGAGGGAGACACCGCGCTGCTGGATTACCTCAAACGCCACAGCACCTTCTTTATCCTGGTGGTGCTGGTGTTCGGCGCGGTCAGCGGGGTAGGCATCTGGTGGGCAATTGGTCTGGTGCATCCTACAGCCACCTCCGCGCTCATCCACATCTTCGTGTGGGCGTGGGCAATTGAATGGGTGTTCTTCGTGATAGAGCTGCTGGCGGCGTTCATCTACTACTACGGCTGGAACCGCCTGGACGCCCGCACACACGAAACGATAGGATGGATTTACTTTGCTGGTGCATGGTTGAGCCTGTTCATGATTAACGGTATCCTGACCTTCATGCTCAGCACCGGCAAGTGGCCGGAGACCCGTTCTATTGTGGATGCCTTCTTCAACCCCACGATGCTGCCCTCGCTGGTGGTGCGCACGGCAGTAACCATCGCGCTGGCGGGGCTGTATGCCCTTATCACCGCCTCGGCGGAAGCGGATGAATCGCTGCGCGAAAAGGTGGTAAAGTACGCTTCCAAATGGGTGCTGGTGGGCATGACCATTATCCCGATTGGCGGTATCTGGTACATCTCACGCATCCCCGACCAGGCGCGAGAGATTTCGATGGGCGGCGCGCCGGTGGTCACATTGTTTGCCGCAGCGAGCATCATCTTTTCCGCTTTCGTGTTCCTTGCCACGCTGCTTGGGCCGTTTCTGTTCCCAAGGCGGTTCCATGTGACCTTTGCGTTCGTCATCGTCGCGCTGGGGCTGATTACTACCGGTGTGACCGAGTGGGTGCGTGAGGCGGTGCGTAAGCCTTACATCATCTACAACTACATGTACTCCAACGCGATACGCGCCGAAGACACCCAGAAGGTTTGGGAACAGGGAGTACTTGGCTCCGCGAAGTGGGCACTGCTGACCGAGGAGGATAAGCGGAACCCGCTGGCGATGGGCGAGAAGGTGTTCCGCTTCTCGTGTCAATCGTGCCATACCGTCAACGGCTTCAACGGCATCAAGTTCGCGGTGAAAGGCTGGGAGAAAGACTTTCTGGACATGCAGATACAGAAACTGGACCAGCTGAAGGGCTACATGCCGCCGTTCCTGGGCAACGAAGAGGAGCGCAAAGCGCTGGTGGAGTGGCTTTACAGTCTCAACAATCCGCCGCAGCAGACTGCGGCGCGTCCGTAGGGAAGGAGGTGGAAACAAATGCCTGTTGTGGTTCCCCCGCCTGATCCGGCAGGACTGCCTGCTCCTGCCTGGTTACTGCAGATACTGCTGGTGTTTACGTTTATCCTGCATGTGCTGGCGATGAACCTGCTGCTGGGTGGTAGTGTGGTGCTGGCGCTGAGTACCTGGCGCGCGAAGCACAGCGAGTTCTGTGCGAAGCTCAGCCAGCGTCTGTCCAGAGCGTTGCCGGTTGCCATGTCGTTGACCATCACGCTCGGTATTGCGCCTCTGCTGTTTGTGCAGGTGCTGTACGGTCAAGCCTTCTACACCGCCTCGGTGCTGATGGCATGGTTCTGGCTGTCGGTGATACTGCTGGTGTTGCTGGCGTACTACGGGCTGTATCTGGTACAGTTCCGCCCGGAGTGGCTTGGCGCGAAGGCAGGTGTGGTTGCATGGATCAGCGCGCTGTTCATTCTCGCCGTTGGTCTGCTGTTCACCCACAACGCTACCCTGAGCATCTCTCCGGCTAAATGGGCGGAGATGTACGCTGCCAGCGCATCGGGTTTGCACCTGAACTGGTCGGAACCGACGCTTATCCCGCGTTACCTGCACTTCGTCGTTGCCGCGTTTGCGGTGACGGGGCTGGGGCTCATGCTGTTGGCGACAGGCTACCGGAAGACCGATGCGGAATGGTCTGCGGAAGCCACGCGCTACGGCTTGCGCTGGTTCGTTGGCGCGACGGTACTGCAGTTCGCCGTGGGGCTGTGGTTTCTGGTGAAGCTGCCGCAGGGCGTGATGATGAACTTCCTGGGGATGAACATGGTGGATACCGTTGTGCTCTGGGCAGGGGTCGTGCTGGCGGTGCTGGCTTTGCTGGTAGCCCAGCGCAGCGCGATAGGAGCAACGGTTCTGGTTGCGTTGACCATTACGCTGATGGCGGTGACGCGCCATCGTGTTCGGCAGATGTTTTTAGGAGAGCATCTGAATGTGAACACCCTGCCGGTGAATCCCCAGTGGGCGATGTTCGTCATCTTTGCGGTGTTGCTGGTGATAGGGCTGGCAGTGGTCGGCTGGATGGTCTGGCAGTTCTTCAAGGCAAGCCAGCCTCAGCAAAGCACGACCGCGTAGCACAGGACGCTGTATCAGAGCAGGGGCGCGCTCCGTCGCGCCCCGTTTTCATAACAACGGTTGCGTGAGGGATAAAGGTGCTGGTATCATTAACATAGCCGGTTATGCCGGAGGTGAATCATGAGCGACTTTTGCCCCATTGAAGAGGCTATTGAGCGGTTGAAGCGGGGGGAAATCATTATCGTGGTAGACGATGAAGACCGCGAGAACGAGGGTGACTTCGTTATCGCAGCGGAAAAGGTGACCCCCGAAGCCATTAACTTCATGGCGAAGTATGGGCGAGGACTGATTTGTCTTGCTGCCACCGGACAACGTCTGGACGAACTGCGTATCGGTCCTATCACCAGCAGGTACACCGCCAGACATGGCACCGCGATGATGGAGCCTATTGACGCCCGAATCGGAACCACGACGGGCATCTCCGCCTACGACAGGGCGCAGACCATTCGCCTGTTCGTGGACCCGCGCGCCCGCCCGGAGGACTTCGAGAAGCCGGGGCACGTGTTCCCGCTTCGCGCTGTGGAAGGTGGGGTTCTGCGACGCGCCGGACACACTGAAGCAGCGGTAGACCTGGCACGGTTGGCCGGGCTGTACCCGGCAGGCGTTATCTGCGAAATCATGAACGACGATGGCACGATGGCTCGCGTGCCACAGCTTCTCGAACTGGCACGTCAGTACGACATGTGCCTGGTGACCATCGAAGACCTCATCCGGTATCGGCGTCGCTACGAGAAGCTGGTGAATAAAGTGGCGGTAGCCAAACTGCCCACCCGCTACGGCAATTTCACCGTCCACGCCTACGAATGCACGGTGGACCCCAACCCCTATGTCGCGCTGGTGATGGGGGATGTTTCCGACGGCAAGCCTACGCTGGTACGGGTGCACTCCAGCTGCCTGACGGGCGACCTGCTGGAGTCGTTGCGGTGCGACTGTGGAAGTCAGCTCGAAATCGCCCTGCACAAAATCGCCGAGGAAGGGCGTGGTGTGCTGCTGTACATCCAGCAGGAGGGGCGCGGTATCGGTCTGTTGAATAAACTGCGGGCTTACGCCCTGCAGGATCAGGGGCTGGACACGGTAGATGCCAACATCGAGCTGGGCTTTCATGCCGACGAGCGTGACTACGGCATCGGAGCGCAGATACTGGCGGACCTTGGGCTCAAAGAGATACGCCTGATGACCAACAACCCCACCAAGCGCATCGGGCTGGAAGCGTATGGTCTGAAGATTGTAGAGATTGTGCCGATTGTGGGAACCGTTACTCCTTACAACAAGCACTACCTGCGCGCCAAACGGGAGAAGCTGGGGCATATCCTGCCCGAGGACGGCGAGCAGGTAGTAGAAGAAGAGGAACTGGAGGGTACAGTTTGCCATGCCCAAAACGTATGAGGGACAGCTGGTCGCCACAGGGTACCGCTTTGCCATTGTGGTGAGCCGTTTCAACGAGTTTATCACCTCCAAACTGCTGGGAGGCGCGCTGGATGTACTGGCGCGGCACGGCGTGGATACCGAGCGTGATGTGGAGGTCGCCTGGGTGCCGGGTTCGTGGGAAATCCCGCTGGTGGCGGCGCGTTTTGCACGCAGTGGACAGTACGACGCGGTCATCTGCCTCGGCTGCGTCATTCGCGGAGATACCCCCCACTTCGAATATATCGCGGCGGAGGCGGCGAAAGGTATTGCGCAGAGTATGCTGGAGTCTGGCGTGCCCATTACTTTCGGGGTGCTGACAACCGATAACATCGAACAGGCAATTGAACGAGCAGGTACTAAAGCGGGCAATAAAGGTGGTGATGCCGCCATCAGCGCGATAGAGATGGTTAGTCTGATGCGCCAGTTGCCGGAAGTGAGGCGGTGAGAGACGATGTCCAGACCCTGGAGCACGGTTATCGCGTTTGTGCTTGGCTTTGCCGCCTGTGCGCTTATCCTGCGCTGGATGGGCTACCAGCCTCCGTCGCAATCCAGACAGCTGGTGCTGGCAACGCTGGATGCGCCCACCAGACCGGTGGGCAGCGTGCCCGGTGCGGAGGCAGTGGCTAACGCCAGTGCGCGCATCGAACCCGCTGTGGTGAACATCGACACGTTCATGCGCCCGCGTCGTTCGCTAAGGCTGGAGGACTTCTTCGGTCAGCAAGAGGCGATGCGCGGCTCCGGCTCGGGTGTCATCATCAGCCCCGACGGATATATCATTACCAACCACCATGTGGTGCGTGGAGCGGACGAGATTGTGGTGTCGCTGGCAGACGGCAGACGCTTTCTGGGAAAGCCTGTCGGTGCGGATGAGCAGTCCGACATCGCTGTGATTAAAGTAGACGCTCGGGACCTGCCCACCGCCGAACTGGGCGATTCCGACAAACTGCGCGTGGGCGAGTGGGCGATCGCTGTGGGGAATCCGCTCGGATTGGGCAGCACCGTCACCGTTGGCGTCATCAGTGCGTTGAACCGTCGCAAGCTGGTGGTAGAGGAGGGACGGTATCTGGAGGTAGCCATCCAGACCGATGCCGCCATCAATCAGGGCAACTCCGGGGGTGCTCTGGCGAATATTCACGGGCAGCTGATAGGAATCAACACCGCTATCGCTGCACCGCCGGGAGGTGGCTCGATAGGCATCGGCTTCGCTATCCCCATCAACCACGTCAAGAGGGTGGTGCGTGATATTCTTGTGCAGGGTGGGGCGGTCAAGCGGGCAAGACCGTGGATTGGCGTCTATTTCGACGCGGTGCGGCCTTCGCTGATGAAGCGTGTGGGATTACCCGACCTGAACGGCGTGGCTGTCAACGAAGTGGTGCCGGGTAGTCCTGCGGACAAAGCAGGGCTGCGGGCGGACGATGTGATCCGTCGTTTTGGGAATCGCCCGATTCACTCCACACAGGAACTGCTGGAAGAAATCATGAGCAGAAAGCCGGGTGATCGCGTAGAGGTTACCGTGTGGAGGGACGGCAAGGAAATGAGCCTGACGATAACTATCGGGAGAGCCCCCGAGGTGACTCAGTAGCGTGAGGTGTGCCTGGTGACCGATGAAGTAGCCCAAACAGAGGCGTTGCTGCGGCTGGCGAGACGGTTCCATCTCTCGGAGCTGGAGTGGCAGGAGGATGGGCTGCGCATCCTCATCCGGCGAGAGGGGACACAGGTAGAGGCGCCCGAAGGTACGCCATCGCCGGTCTCCGCGCCGCCAAAGACACTTGAGACCGCTCGACGGGCAACGCTTGTGGATTTGTGTGCCCCGATGACGGGGGTTTTCTATCGCGCACCGTCACCGGATGCTCCGCCGTATGTGGAGGTAGGCGACTTTGTGGAGGAGGGGCAAATCGTTTGCCTGATTGAAGCCATGAAGGTATTCAACGAGATTCCGGCGGAAAGGTCGGGGCGCGTTGTAGAGATATGCGCAGAGAGCGGACAGCTGGTGGAACAGGGCGCTGTGCTTTTCCGCCTGGAGCCTGAGGAGGAAACTGCGTGAGCAAAGAGGTTATCCATCTGGGTATCCTGGGACTCGGCGTGGTGGGGTCGGGGACGGTGGAAGTGCTCCGACGCAACCGCGATAGCATCGAGCGCAAAATTGGGGCACGTCTGGAAATCCGCCGAATCGCCGTGCGAGATGTTCATAAACCCCGCCGCGTACCGGTAGACCGTTCTCTACTGACGAACAACGCCTACGAGGTGATCGATGACCCGCAGGTGGACATCGTGGTCGAGCTCATCGGCGGCGTGCATCCTGCCAAGGAGTACGTGCTGCGCGCGCTGGAGAACGGCAAGCCGGTGGTGAGTGCCAACAAGGAGCTGCTCGCCAAAGAGGGGGCAGACATCATGATGGCGGCGGGCAAGTGTCAGCTGGACTTCGCCTTCGAAGGAAGCGTAGGCGGTGGCATCCCAATCATCCAGCCGATGAAGAACGCGCTGGCCGGCAACCGTATCGAGCGCGTGATGGGCATCGTCAACGGCACCACGAACTATATCCTGACAAAGATGGCAGAAGAGGGTGCGGACTTCGACCAGGCGCTGAAAGAGGCTCAGGCGCAGGGCTACGCGGAAGCCGACCCCAGCGCGGACGTGAACGGACACGACGCGCAGTACAAAATAGCCATCCTTGCCTCCATCGCCTTCACCGCCCGCGTGAAGGTGGACGATGTGTATTGCGAAGGCATCACGAAGATTACCCGCGCCGACATGGAGTGGGCACAGCGGCTGGGTTATGCAGTGAAGCTGGTAGCGATTGCACAGGAAGTCTCCGCGAAGGCGGTTCAGGTGCGCGTGCACCCCGCGTTGTTGCCTCTGTCGCATCCGCTGGCGAGCGTGCGTGATGTGTACAATGCTATCATGGTGCGCGGTGATGCGGTAGGCGATGTAATGTTCTACGGGCGCGGTGCGGGCAGCCTGCCGACCGGTAGCGCGGTGGTGGGGGATATTATCGACGTTTCACGCAACCTGCTGTTTGGCTCCACCGGGCGCGTGGGTTGCACCTGCTTTGACCAGCGCTACGTGGTACCGATTGAGCAAATCGAGACCAGCTACTACGTCAGAATGCGCGTTCAGGACCGCCCGAACGTGCTGGCGCAGGTGGCAGGGGTGTTCGGCATTCACAACATCAGTATCTCCTCGGTGGTGCAGAGGCAGGTTAATCCACAGGAGGCGGAGATCGTCTGGATTACCCACCGCGCGCAGGAAGGCGCGATACGCCATGCCACCGCCGAGATTCGACGGTTACCCGTTGTAATGGACGTGTGTAACACCATTCGCGTGGAAGAATGAAACTGATAGACCGCATGTTGCTATCGGAGCTGCTGGTGCCCTTCCTGGCGGGCACGCTGGCTGTGGTGCTGATGCTTATCGGCAACATGCTGTTTTTCTATGCGGAGGTGCTTTTTTCCAAAGGCGTGCCGGTGCTTGCCGTCGCCCAGATGATTATCTACCACACCCCTTTCCTGCTGGTACTGACTCTGCCGGTGGCAACCGCGCTGTCGGTATCGCTGGCGGTAAACCGCCTGGCAAGGGACTCCGAAATTGTGGTGTTGCGCAACGCCGGAGCCAGCCTCTGGCGCATTTTTTTGCCCCTGCTGGTAGCAGGGATGGTCATTTCTGTGGTAAACTTCTGGCTTGAGGAGTCGGTGGTTCCAGTTGCGGAACGGCAGTTCCGCCGGGTGCGTGACCGCATCCTCCTGATGCAGACCGCGCCGCTGTTTCGCTCCAACGTGGTGTTCAAGGTGAGCGACTACGCTTTCTATATCGGAATGGTGGAAAACGTGCGGGGCAACCGGGCGGAGCTGCGGGATGTTCAGGTGTGGGAGATGCCCGTGTCCGGTTATGCGCGGACGATACTGGCGCCGCGTGCGGTCTACGACGACGGGATATGGCGCTTCTACGACGCGCATGTGCACATTTACGGGAAGGATGGCTTTGCGGTGGATGCGCACACCGCCGGAGAAATCACCATCAACCTGAGAGTAGCGCTGGAGGAACTGCTTAGTCCACCAACGCCGGAGGAAACCAACGCGGCGGACCTGCGTCGCCAGGCGCAAGAGCTGGAAAAGGCGGGATTGCCCGCAACGCGACTATGGGTAGGGTACTACTTTAAGTACTCCATTCCCTTTGCGTGTGCTGTGTTCGCCTTATGCAGTGCGCCGTTAGCGTTGACCTTTGCGCGTGCAGGCAGTTTTATGGGAGTATTGCTGGCGATTATTCTCGTATTCCTGTTCTGGAATACCCTGCTTCTGGCGCGGCTTCTGGGCAATCAGGGGTTCCTGCCTCCAGCGGTTGCTGCGTGGGCGCCAAACGCGCTGTTTGCCGCCGGAGGACTGTTTATCTTATGGCGATCGGAGTGAAGATGAGCCGTTTGAAATCCAAAACGCAAGATGCACCGGCGAGGGCGCAGGAAGAGGTCCATGCTACTCCGTCCAGCGGTAGCATCATCGCCTTTCACTTGCGCGAGGACTGGGTACAGAAGCTGGCTGAGATGCAGGATGCCCGCGAGATAGGGCAGTGGATTGCTCAACAGCGCGAACAGTTGATGCACGAGATTCAGCCACCGCAGGACGGACTGGA
>BEHS01000135.1 GCA_002898895.1 bacterium HR16
ACCACTTTCTACCTTGGCGATTTGTCGCTCATGATCTTCTCTGGAATATTGTGCCCGCGACCAAAGAAGCTAACTCGAGCAAGTCAGATTCGCTCCCAGATATTGATGTGTACTTCGATCGTTTCAGCAGCCTACAATATGAAGCGGTACAGACAGCGCTGAAGCATAAGTTGAACAGCAAACTGCTAGACGACTATATCATGCTGCTAAAAGCACCCTCCTTGAGCAGTTTACAGACTCTGTCCTATGACCATTTTCGCGCAAAACTACTCGACAGTATTGCGCCTCAAGTACACCTTGCACGCAGTATGGGATTCTCGATAGGCTGGGTATATGCAAATGATTTACAGGTCACCCAAGAATCCTAATAGTCATTTGACAGCGAAAAGAAGAAAACAACCTTCCTATCCAACACGTTTCCTACTGGAACATGGCTACGTAAGAGGCAAGGTGCTGGACTTCGGCTCCGGGTTGGGAGCAGATGCAAGATATCTGAGAAAACTCGGATACGATGTGACTGAGTATGACCCGTACTATGCCCCAGAGTACCCCTCTTGCCGATTTGACACCATATTGTGCCATTATGTTCTCAACGTTCTGTTACCTGAAGAACAGCCTTACGTGTTGATGTGTATCTCAGAGCTGCTGCACCCATATGGAAAGGCATACTATAGTGTTCGTAGAGACTTATCCAGGGACGGTTATCGATTCCATCAAGAACATGGAGTATATGTCTACCAGCGAAGGGTATACCTTCCCTTCAAGAGCGTTCTGCAGAACAACTTCTGTGAGATCTACGAATATCGGCACTACAATCAAGTGATTGCGGGTCAGGGATGCCCTTACTGCTTCCCCTCTTTAGACACCCTATTACTCACAGAGACAGAAGCAGCTTATTCAATCGCCATTAACCCTGCCGATCTGACGCAAGGTCTACTTGTGGTGCCGAAACGCCATATTCGTCACCTCGATACAGAGATAAGAGATGAATGCAAGTTAGTTGTCCGAAGACTACGCAGGATCGTGAACACCTCAGGCGAGTTTACGGTGATGAAAGCGCGCGTTTGTACAGACGTGCATCAGCATGCGCATGTCCGCATCACTTTCTAACAGGAGCTTCTCCATCTCTTCGGGTGTCAGGGCACGCTTAAGCACCTGCTCGCACTTCGGCGGTTCCACACGAGAGAACGGGTTCTGCTCTGTCAGTCCTTCACGGATGCACCAGTTCCAGAAGGCACGCGGGTTGCGGTAACTGTTGTGCAGGGTGTGTGTGCTGAGGTTCTGTTGCTGGCGGTGTAGAAGCCACCTGCGGATGTGTTGGGGGTTGCACATCCTCAAGGCTCTGGCAACCTTGCTGGTGCAGGAAGTTCACGAAGTGGCTAACACACTCGCGGTAGTTTTTGACGGTTCGTGGTGATGCTCCACGTGCTTGCAGTGCTTCAAGCCACAGCTCCAGTGTTGTGTAAAGCGTGTTTGTGTCAGTGATGCGAAGGCTGGCGTTCTTCATGTTTTTGCGTCTCCTGTTTGTGTTTACTGGAGACACAACATGTAGTGGCAAAAGGCGGATTTTGGGGCTTTGCGCACAACATCTTGTGTTTCTGGAGCGGGGGACGGGAATCGAACCCGCACCGCCAGCTTGGAAGGCTGGAGCTCTGCCATTGAGCTACCCCCGCGCCCGCTGGTCGGGGTGACTGGACTCGAACCAGCGACCTCCTGGTCCCAAACCAGGCGCTCTACCAACCTGAGCTACACCCCGATCTTGCGTTATTATTATAGTCCAAAAGCGGGCGCACGTCAAGCCATCAGGGTCATTCTTCACCAATCTCCCCGAAGTTCTGAACCAGTATGCCGAAGTCAAACAGCGTTACCTCCAGGTCACCGTCCAAGTCGGCGTTGGGGTTCCAGCTGGGGTCACCGGGCATACTACCGAACGCCGCTACCAGTTCCCCAAAATCGAACAGCGTGACCTCGTTGTCGTTATCTATATCACCGTTTAGACCCGACAGGAAGGCGATGGGTATCAGGTTGGGCAGCGTGATGCCATCGGCGAGTTTCGATAGCCAGTGGCTCGCTTTGTTCCATACCTCGTACGTACCGGCAGGTACGTTGGGGATGACGAACGCCCCCGATTCGCCAAGGATTACCGGCTCTTCGCGTATCACCTGCCCCGTGTCACGGTTGCGAACCTGCACGAGTGCCTGAATGCCTACCGGATCGCCCATGAAGTCCTGCAACACCAGACGCCCTATCAGCCCATCCTGACCGGCGTTGAGTAAGAGGCGAATGTAAACCTCTCCGAAGGCGGGCACCTCGATGTTACTCACCTGCCCCGGCTGGAAGCCTGCTGCACGCCCGACAACCGTATAGGTGAGGTCATACGCCAGGTTGTAGAAGTTGAACTGACTCCCGCCGCCTGTGTAGGTCAGGCGCGTGGTTCCGGTGCTGGCAATTAGCAGTACCACGGCGTTGGCAATGCCCTGATCGTTCGCGGCGTTGATAACGTCCCCATACAACCGCCCCGACGGGTAGTTGAACGGCGTGAGTGCATACTCCAGCAGGTTGTCGCCTACCGCAATCGGAATGTTGTAGGCGATGTTTTCGTAGTAACCCGTGCCTCCAATGTAAACATGGTACGTGCTAGGCAGCAGGTCGTTGATGGAGAACTCGCCATTGGCGTCGGTGTAAACCAGTGCCCAGCGCCCCGTGTTAACCTGCGAGAGCCACACGTAGGCATTGGGGATACCGTTACCAGTGAACAGGTCGGTCACACGCCCTTGTAGCCGCCCGACGTTGATGTCCTCGGATACCAGCCATAGCTGGAATTCGTCAATCTGGTCACGTCGCACCGTACGGTTGTCGTACCGTCGACTGCGGTAGTTTGGCGCGAACGCCTCCACGCGGAATAGCGCGCCCACCGGCAGGTTACCGATCTCAACGGTGTTGCCGCCTGCACCGCTGGAGGTGGTCATGGACAATCCGTTCGGTGCGGCGATTCGGATGACCGCGTTATTGATATTGCCGCCTGTGCCGAAGTCTAAGCTCCGGAACCGCCATGCGCCCACTGGCATATCCAGCGGTGTCAGCAAAACATTGGCGGTGTTCACACCCTGTTGCACCGGGACGTTGTTCAGCGTCTGGTCATAAGTGGCAGGTGAGGCAGCGTATAGCTGGTACTGGATGGGAGGCAGGTCGTTTATCTCGTACACTCCATTGCTGTCGGTGAATACGCTGATGGGACGCCCGCTCGTTGCTACCTGTACATACGCGCCCGGGATAGGGTTGCCCGTGCGAATATCATAGATACGCCCTGTCAGCGTTCCTACCGAGGTCAGCACCGACGCCATAAAGAGGTCCACATCCGTTGTGTAACCGACCGAGAGCACGATGTTCACGCGGCTGGTGCTCCGATAGTTTTCAGCGGTGGCGGCGAGGCGATAGCGCGTGCGTGCCGGCAAGTTGGTCCACTGATAACCGTTCCCGCCGCCTGTGTTCACCGTGAGGCTCCAGCCGAGGTCGCTCATCAGGGTAACCGTCGCGTTGTTGACGTTGCCTCCTGTGAGCAGGTCGTATGTTCGCCCGCGCACGGTGCCTACCGGCTCGCTGAGAGGTGTTAAAACCATGTCGGCGTTAGTTACCGAACCGGGCGTGACATTAGCGGAAATACCCTGCGAGTGATAGCCGCGCGCGTCTGCTCCCATTCCGTAGCTGGCGCGAGGTAGATCATCTATGCGATACGCACCGTTGTTGTCGGTAGATGTCCATACTACACGCCCGGCAAAATTCGCCGTCACCGTTGCATTCGTCAGCGGTTGCCCGGTGAGCGCATCGCGCACCGTACCCGCTACCGAACCCACCGTCTGCAAGATGCTGGTGAGAAAAACCGGCACCGCGGTGGTCGTATCCCGCTGGAGGATAATGCCCCCTTCGCTACGCTCGCGGTACTCGGCACGCGAGACGGTCACCCGGTAGCTCAGGGTGATGGGCAGGTCGGCGAAGCTCACGGCATTCCCGTTGCTGGTGTTTGCCGTCCGGTCAATGCTGTTATCCGAACTGACCACCCGCACGGTCGCCTGGTTCAAACTGCCACCTGTCACGATGTCGTACACCTCCACGCGCAAAGTGGCTCTAGGTTGTGCCCAGCACCATGAGGTGAGCAATATGGTGATGAACGAAAGCGCTATTCTCGTTTTCATCATGACCCTCTCCTTTCACTGGCGTCCCATGGCGCCGAAGTTGGAAACCATAAGCAGTACATCCAGTATGTCCACCCAGCCGTCGCCGTTCAGGTCTGGCGGGTTCACCTCTTCCTGTCCGAAACGCGCTATCAGCTCCCCGAAGTCGAAGAGGTCTATACTGTCGTCATCGTTGGTGTCCCCCAACTCGGCGAAAGTGACCTCAGGCAGCTGTTGGTTGCGCAGGTCGTACCCGTCTAGCCAGACGCTGATCCAGCGGTCTGCCTTCAACCGCAGGTCAACCACTCCCTGTATGGGGCAGCCTACCTCATAGGAGCCGTCGGAGCGCGGGTGGATGTCGCTGCGCCATACCAGAGCTCCGTGCTGGTATGCTTCTATCGTCAGCCAAACAGCGGTGGGATTGCCCTGAAAACCTTCCAGCACGAGGTTCCCTCTGAGCGTTTGCATCCGCGCCATGCCCCAGCTCGGGTTGAGGTAGAAATCAATCCCGTCAACGCTATTGAGTCTTGGCCAGAAGTTCTCTACAGTGGCAGAGTTCCAGCCCGGCGCCGAAGCGATCAGCGTAAACGGCATATCGTGCGGCAGGCCAGGGAAGTCGTACCAGCCGCTAGTAGGCCCGGTGTCATCAGTGAGGGTTAGCCCGTTGGGAGCCACAGCCACCACGGTGCTGTTCACTATCTCCCAACCGTTCTCCACTGCACTGCGCACATAGCCGTACACACGCCCGGAAGGATATTCGGCAGGTACCAGGAAGAAATCACGCAGGTTATCGCCGCTGCGTACGGCGACGGTAACCACACACTCCTGATAGCCCTCTGCGCCAACCCACACATCGAACGTGCCCAACGGGAGGTCGCTCAGCATGTACTGCCCCGTGCTGTCCGTACGAACCTCCCGGTAGGCGGAGACCTTCGCGTTGGGGATGGGGTTGCCCGTGATGAGGTCGCGCACCGTGCCGAGCAGACGCCCCGCTGACTGATTCGAGCGAAGCAGGTAATATTCCAGTCCGCGTTCCGAGTTGAACGGCACCGGCTGGTTCAGATAAATCGCGGCGCGGTAACCCGCGGCGCTCACGGTCAGGTTGTAGTACATCCATGCGGGGAGTCCGCTAATCCGGATGGAGTTTCCACTGCCCATATCCACCAGCGTGCTCTGCCCCGTAGGAAGGGTGATACGCAATGTCGCCCCATCAACGTAAAATCCCGCGGGCTCGTCCCGTATCCAGAACCGCAGGGCGCCCACAGGAGCCCAGCCGGTGCAGGTGAAGAGGTCTATGGTGGTACTGCTCGCGCTCAACGCAGGAATGTACCACGTATACGAACCCCATCCCGGCTTGCTGATGTTCAGGTTCAGCCCCCGGCAGTCTCTGGGTACGTTCGTGAAGGAGTATCGCCCCTGCGAATCGGTGAACATGGAGTTAATCGGGCGGTCACTGTAGCGCAGCTGCACCCAGGCGTTGGGTACCGGCGAGCCGTCCAGCATGTTGCGCACTACGCCCGTCAACGTGCCCACCGCCATGTCCGTCTGCACCAGATAAAAATAGTCATAAACTACCGCGCCCTCAATCAAACGGAAACCGACGCGCGTGGAGGGATGATAGGCGACATCGGTATTGATATAGCGAACGGTAGCATTATAGACCTGGTTCGCGGGCAGGCGGTCCAAACGCCTGCCGTCCCAGAAGGTGAACCGGAGTGTCCAGCCCGCTTCGCCACGCAACAGGCACTCTTCGCTGCGCAATTCCTGTCCGCTCAGCGCGTTATAGACGCGCACCAGCTGCCAGCTGCCGAGCGGTGTGCCGTGTGGCGCGCAGGGCAGTAACAGGTCGCTCACCTCACCGGTAGCGTACAGTTCGAAGTCGGGTGAACTGTAGTATCCCACGCGAGTCGCCACGAACTGGTAGCTGCCGGGGATACACTGCGGAATAGTGAATCGCCCCTGGCTATCGGTGATGGCGTACACCCGGCGATGCGCTTGTCCTGCAGCAAGCCGATAGCCTTCTACAGCAGCGTTGGGTATCGGCTGATTGGTCACTGCATCCACCACCCGCCCCCGGATGGGAAAAGGCGTGCCCACACCGGAGGCAGGCGTCAGCGCGAGCGCAAAATCGCGCGTGTTGCCTTTGGATACGATAATAGCAGGAATGGAACGGTTGTAGTAGCCTTCTCTCGACACGGTAAGCGTGAAGGTTTCCCGTGTGGAGAGGTTGTTAAAGCGCACATAGGGGTTGTTGCCACTGTTCAGGGTGATGTCGGTACCCAATGAGCCAACTATCCGCGCTGTAAACTGGCGCACCTCGCCCCCTGTCTTCAGGTCATACACAGAAACCCCAATATTACCTGTGCCCGCAAAAGCGGACACGAACGCAGACAACCAGAGCGAGGCAAGACAGATAACCCGTAGAACCATCGGATGCTTCCCCTTTCCTCACGAATTAACTACATCGGAATGAACTTCCCACCGTTTATAGGTGCATAATCCGTACCAAAAACCACGTTTTTTGCCTAGTCAAGAAAAAATTTAAGAAAAAACAGTATTTTTACCTGATAGTAAAATAGGAATACTTGTAG
Organism: bacterium HR16; assembly: GCA_002898895.1. Classification (GTDB taxonomy): domain Bacteria; phylum Armatimonadota; class HRBIN16; order HRBIN16; family HRBIN16; genus HRBIN16. Next base: position 6,764 of record BEHS01000135.1, read on the forward strand.
TTACAGCAAAACGGCGACTCGTTAAGCGTTATTAGAGCGTCAAGCACGATTCTGGGCGTCTTAACCAGTTGGAGGGCGAGGCTCCGTCCGAGCCGTTGACCTTTCGTCAAAGGCGCGCAGGCGTGCATTACCCCCAAACAGTATGGTCACGACGGAGCGTGACCATCCAAAAGGTTCAGCCCTGAGGCTCCATTACCGGGGTATGAGCGCACCGATTCCGCTTGCCTGTTATTCTGAGGTATCTGCTGTCATCCTGAGCGAAGCGAAGAATCTCAGAGATGCTTCACTGCGTTCAGCATGACAGGACGAGATGCTTCGCTAACGCTCAGCATGACAGAAAGCACACCAAACCTGTCATTCTGAGCGAAGCGAAGAATCTCGGAGATGCTTTACTGCGTTCAGCATGACAGGACGAGATGCTTCGCTGACGCTCAGCATGACAAAAAGGGGCACACTCTCTGTCATTCTGAGCGAAGCGAAGAATCTCAGTCCCCTTTACCCTGCTCAGCGTGACGAAACCGGTAGCCACGGCGGTTTATTCAATGCGATTACCGGAATATGAGCAACCCAGCTTCACAAACTACTTACCCCCACCGGCAACCACAAACATCCACCTGCCCGATAACTCCGGAGACACGTCGATAATCACCTTACCACCTTCGCGGCGGAAAGGCACTTCGCTTCCTTTGCTGCCGGGCGTTGTCCCCTGGAGGAACAGCCGAAACTCTTTGGGGAACAACCTTTCAGAGAGCGTCAGCCGCGCGGCGCCGTGCACCTGTATCTCCATCACCGCTCCGTTGGGAACTCGTCGCTCCGGAGCAACCGGCGCCCACACCACCAGCGCAACCGGGTTCTCGCCCATTCGCTCGGCGAACCGGTAGTGTGTACCGTCTATTTCTATTTCTGTGCTATCCGAACCACAGAAGGCAACCAGCTCGCCCCGCTCGTCTACGTGGAAACTGACCGTGCCTCTTCCGTTGTAGGTCACGCGGTGACCGTTCACAGGCATATCCTTCACCACCACGCGCTCCGAGGGAAGCCTGAGCCTCTGCAGCACGCGCTCGTCCTCCTGCCTGTTTCGGGCGAAGCCACCGCTCCAGTCCTCCACAATATCGCGCGTATGGGGAGCAATAGATATCGCGCCGTTGGGGAAACGGGTGACCAGATACTGCCCCGTGCGCGAGAGGTGTTCGGTGTTGTCGTTCACGCCGGGCAATTTGCCCGTTGGCGGGTACGCACCAAGTGCATTCAGCACCTCAAACCAGTTGCGAGCGTCATACCCCAGACTGCGCGACTGGTCGTCACGAGGGCGATAGCCGAGAAAGGCGGCAATACCACCACCGGCGGTACGCCGTAGCGTGCCCACTATCCTCCCCTCCACCTGTGCGACGACCTCTGTGCCCTGCTCCACCTCCACAGGGTAAATATGGTCTACCAGAAAGTCGGTCAGGATGGTTTGCGGCGTCACGCCCTTCAGCGCTCCGGTAAAGGTTACCACTCGCCCCGGCGCGGCGATGCCCTCGTTCTGCCCGGGCGCATAGCGCACGCCGAATATCTGCTGCCACAGCGGAAGTGCAGGCTCGCCTTCGGCGGTGAGCACCGGCGGCGGTCCCGACCATATCACTCGCCCACCAGCCGCCGCCATCTTCTGCATCAGCTCCAGCGTCTTGCGCGAGGGGAAAGGTTCAAACAGTGCGACCAGCGTCGTGAAGCGGTAATCTCCGATACGAATAGCACCGCCCTCCAGCCTGCCTTGCTCCAGCAATTTCCACTGCGTGATGTAGTTGGCGTAGCCGTACTGCGTCATCCAGCTGCCGAAACGTTCTTCCACCGCCACAAGGTCCAGCGGATACAGCATGAGCACCTCCACCGCACGGTGCTGCATTCCCTGCACGCGCCCGTGAACCCCGCCGGCGGTTCCATAAGCACACTGCAGCCACCAGTGCCTCTGGCTGATTTCCTGCGGCGAACCCCAGTGCGCCGCGTAGGAATAAGGTACTTCGTTCAGGATACCGGTGGAACACCCCAGCGCGAGCCCGTAGTAGTTCCTGTCCAGCCACCCGCCTTCCGAGTGGTCGTTGCCGTTGCCGGTCAAGAAATCGCCCCAGCGGAAGTAATCGTAACATGCGGACGCCGCCTGATGCACCGTCACCGACCACACGAAGTTGGGGGTGTATTCGTACTTGTGGCGGTTCATGTTCTCCTGCCCTGTGTTCCAGTAATCTACCGTAGGGCTCTCCGCCCAAGTAGCATGGGCGCGCGCTTCCAGCTTGTGTCCCATGCGCTGTTCGGCATAGCGCTTGGCAGCGGCGAACAACTCCACCACGCTGTCTTGCAACAGGCGGTAGTACCGCGCGCGGAAGAGAGCGGTTTCACGGATGGCTTCGGGCGTCGCTCCGAAGACATGCATCACCGGCTGGCGTGCGCTCAGGTCGTTCGCGAAATCCTCCTGTGCGTACACAAAGTACACGAGATATCTGGCGAAATCGCGATACCGCTCTCCATACAGCTGGGCGTAACGGCGCGCGAGGTTGTCGGTGACGTAGCGCATGGCGAACTCGCCGTGCTCATGGTGATTGAAGTACGCCCAGTCCTGCTGGATGTGCATTTCGTCGGAGTATAGCGCGTTCAGCTTCACGCCCGCGTCCGCGTATTTATCCACCAGCGACTGCAGGAACGGCAACGCCTTATCGCTGAAGTAGTCCATCTCGGGCGTGCGATACGTCTGCACCACCAGCACGCGGTTCAGGTCACCGATATCGGTTCGCCCCTCGCCGTACACGCGGATGCGCTCGGCGGTAAAATCCCCTGCCCGTGCTTGAACGCCGGGGAACGTCTCTACCTTTGCTACCTCGCTAATTTCCACGATATCGTTGGGGTCTACCACGCGGTAGGATGTGCCGGGTATCGGACGCTCCCGAAAAGCGAACACGCGGACGCCCGCGTCCTCCAGTTCTATCACGCCCTTGTTGTTCGCCCAGCGTTTATGTCGCCACAGCTGCACGCTGAACGCGCCGGTCTGTGGGTCACGCAAGCCCTTGCGGTATTGCATCCATACCCCGCATTCGCCCGTGCGAGCGCGGTAGGCCGGTCCGACCTCCAGCGGCGACAGCAGGCTGAGCTCCAGTCCCAGGCCATATCCCTGCGCGAACCTTGCGATATTTGCGATACGCTGCACGTACTCGTCCATGTCGGGCGTGTAGCGACGCGGTCCCGCCTGACCGGGGCGATACTGGCTGAAGAAATGGTCGAAGGCGATGATGAGCGTGCGGTGCCCTGCCGCCTTCGCCCGTTCGCATACCTGGCGCAGGCTGGCTTCATGCTTCTCGAAAGTCAGGCTGAGGTTCAGCACCCTGTCCGGGTCGTAAAGCATTTCCAGCTCCTGCTCGCTGACCATGATGATGTCGGATTTTCCGATTTCAAACCCATAC